>JAWWOM010000199.1:0-3500 GCA_033851655.1 Frankiales bacterium | reverse complement strand
CACGCGAACGCCCCGAGGTTCATCGCCGCGTAGATCGCCAGGTAGGCCAGCAGCGCCGACTCGGCGGTGCTCAACGAGACCGCGCGGCCGTGGCGCGAGGCCGCAACCCCGAGCGGGACCAGGATGTAGCCGGCCTGGGCCACCGATGACCACGCCAACAGCCGTACGGCATGTCGTTGCCTGAGCGCGACCAGGTTGCCGACGGTCATCGTGAGGACGGCGAGCACGGCCAGTACCGGACCCCAGACGTCGGCGTAGGGCCGGAAGCCGACGAACAGCAGCAGCACCAGACCCGCGAAGCCGGCCGTCTTGGACACCACCGACAAGAACGCGGCCACCGGCACCGGAGCGCCCTGATAGGTGTCGGGAACCCAGGCGTGGAACGGCACCGCCGACACCTTGAACGCGAAACCGGCCAGGGTCAGCACGATCGCCGCCGACGTCACCGGCAGCCTTGGCTGCGACGCGAGCGAGGCCGCGACCTGGTCGAGCTGGAGCGAGCCGGTGACCCCGTACACGAGACTCATCCCCATCAGGGTGACCGCCGTCGCGACGACCGAGATCAGGAAGAACTTCAACGCCGCCTCAGCCGAACGGGCGTCCTCACGGCGCAGCCCGACCAGCACGAACGCCGGCAGCGACACCACCTCGAGCGAGACCAGCAGGCTGAGCAGCTCGCGGCTCGATGCCATCGTGAGGGCGCCGACAACGCTTGCCAGCAACAGGAAGTGGTACTCCCCCGCCGGCAGCTTGGAGCCGGTCAGCTCGTGCCGGCCGAGCAACAGCACCACCAGCGTCGAGGCCAGCACGATGACCTGGAACGCCACCGCGAACCGGTCCTCGACGTAGGAGCAGGCGCCCGGGGACAGGCAGAACGTCGTACGGGGCTTGGGCCCGCTGAGCGCGAACGCCGAGACCAGTGCTGCCGCAACACCGGCGAGGGAGATCGGCACCGAGAGCCAGCGTCGCCGGGGCGGCCAGAACAGGTCGGCGACCAGCACCAGCAGGGCAGTGCCCGCCACGATCAGTGCCGGCAGCAGGGCCACCAGGTCGACCGACTGGGTCTTGGCGAAGTTCACCGCAGGCCCCCGGTCAGCGCAGCAACGGCGCCACTGCTGATGCCGAGGACCAGCTTGGGCCAGACGCCGATCGCGACCGTCAGCACGACCAGCGGAGTCCAGACAGCGAGCTCGACCAGCCCCACGTCCGGGATGCGGACGTCCCGCCAGCGCGGCGGCACCACGCCCTGGTTGACCCGGGCCAGCATCCACAGCAGGTAGGACGCCGTGAGCACCGCGCCGATGCCGCCGGCCGTCATCAGCCCGAGGAACAGCCCGCGGGGCAGGCCGGCCGCCGGCCGGTAGGCACCCAGCAACGCCATCATCTCGCCCCAGAACCCGGCCAGGCCAGGCAGTCCGAGCGACGCGATGGCGGTGAAGCCGAGCAGGCCGCCGAGGTAGGGCACCTTGGCCTGCGCCCCGCCGCCGATCTCGTTGATGACGTCGGTGTGGTAGCGGTCCTTGAGCGAGCCGACCAGGAAGAACAGCAGACCGGTGATCAGGCCGTGCGCGACGTTGCCGATCAGGGCGCCGTTGATGCCGACCTGCGTCAGCGTCGAGATGCCGAGCAGGACGAAGCCCATGTGGCCCACGCTGCTGAAGGCGATCAGCCGCTTGAGGCTCTTCTGCGCCAGGCAGACGAGGGACCCGTACACGATGCCGATGGCCGCCAGCACCCCGAGGTAGGGCGCGAAGTCGTGCGCTGCCAAGGGAAGTGCCGGCAGCGCGATCCGGATCAGCCCGTACGTGCCCATCTTGAGCAGGACGCCGGCGAGGAGTACGGAGCCGATCGTCGGTGCCTCGGTGTGCGCATCGGGCAGCCAGGTGTGCAGCGGCCACATCGGCGCCTTGATGCCGAAGCCGACCAGCAGGGCCAGGAACACCAGGTCCTGCGCGCGATGACTCAGACCGCCGGTGGCCAGCGCAGAGAAGTCGAAGGAGTGGTGCGCCAGGCCGATGCCGAGGAAGCCCAGCAGCATGACGGCCGAGCCGAGCAGCGTGTAGAGGATGAACTTGGTCGCCGCATATTGCTTGCGGTCGCTGCCGCCCCAGATGCCGATCAGGAAGTACATCGGGACCAGGACGACCTCGAAGAACACGAAGAACACGATCAGGTCGGCGGCCAGGAAGGTGCCGAGCATGCCGACCTCGAGCAGCAGCACCAGGCCGACCAGCGCGCGGGGCCGGCCCGCCTCCGGCAGGTGCCTGGCGCTGTAGACCAGGCAGAGCAGGGTCAGCAGCGCGGTCAGCACCAGCAGTGGCAGCGAGATCCCGTCGACGGTCAGATGGAAGCGCACGCCGATGCTGTGCAGCCACGAGACATTGACGCCGTAGTGGTCGTCCAGGCACAGCCGCTTGAAGTCGGTGTTGGAGATGAACCCGGACTTCTGGGTCAAGATGGGACATGGCCCGGTGGTGTTCCGGAGCGGAGCGTAGGCGAACCAGCCGAACGTCCCGTTGACCCCGCTGTGCAGCCATCCGAAGAGGAGTGCCACCGTGCCGGCGAACGTGACGCCGCTGGAGGCGATGCCGACCGGGACAGCCCGGCGCTCCGGGACCGAGAGGGCGGCCAACGCGCCGATCGCGGGCACGACGAGCAGCCCGACCAGGATGACCTGTTGCCAGCTCATGGCACCGCCACCACGATCGCGATGACGACGACACCGAGCAGCATCAACGTCGCATAGGCCTGGACGTTGCCGCTCTGGCTGAGCTTGACCACGCCACCGGCCCACCTCGCGGTACGGCCGGAGGCGTTGACCGTGCCGTCGACGACGCCGGTGTCGAACGCCATGACCGAACGGCCCAGCGCCATGACCGGACGGACGACATACAGGCGATAGGCAGCGTCCACACCGAACCCCGCGGCCATGGCCGAGCGCAGCGGTGCAGGCACCAGCAACGCCGGGTCACGATCAGGCTTTGCCCGTACGGCCAGAAGCACTGCCACGGCAGAGGCGAGCACCAGGGCGAGGGTCAGCAGCAGCGGCCCCCAGGAGACCTCGACGCCGAACGTGCCGGCCACCGGCGCCGGCAGCCACGTGGGCAGGAACCGGTGCAGCGCAAGGACTCCGAGAGCTGCGGACGGGACGGCGAGGATCAGCAGCGGGATCGCCATGGCCAACGAGGTCTCGTCGAGGGCGGCGTCGTCGCGACGCGGCCCGAGGAAGGTACGCGCGACCATGCGGGTCGTGTAGAGCGCCGTGAGCACGACGGTGACCAGCCCGGCGGCGTAGACCAGCCCACCGACCCAGGAGGACACCCCGGTCGCCGCATGGTCGCCGGCTCCGACCCGCCGCGCCGCATCGAGGATCGCGTCCTTGCTGAACGCACCGGAGAACGGCGGCACGCCCGCCAGGGCCAGCGCGCCGACGCAGAACGTCGCGAAGGTCAGCGGCATCCGCCGCCACAGTCCGCCCATCTCGCTCATCAGGTTGGTGC
>JAWWOM010000178.1:0-8078 GCA_033851655.1 Frankiales bacterium | reverse complement strand
TGTCCGGTGTGAGCGGCGAGCATCGAAGGATCGACCCGGAGCTTGGCCAATGCCTTGCTGGCTTGGCTCTTCACGGTGCCGAGGCTGCAGTCCATCAGTTGTGCCACCTCGGTCTCGGTCAGCCGTTCGTAGTAGCGCAGTACGACCACGGCTCGCTGCCGCGGCGGCAACGACTGCAGGGCCGACCACACCGACAGCCGCAGGTCGTGGTCCTCGACGGTGGCCGCCGAGTCCGGCAGCTCGGCCGGGCTCTCGCGGGACAGCAGCCGGCGCCACCACGTGGAGTGCAGATTCACCATTGCCCGGCGCACGTAGGCCAGCGGGTCGTCCGGTGCACCGGACCTGCGCCACCTGAGGTAGGTCCTGGCCAGTGCCTCCTGCACGAGGTCCTGGCCCCGCGCGTCGTGGCCGGCGAGCAGGCGGCCGAACCCGGTGAGGGACGCGAGCTGCCCCCGTACGAAGGCATCGAACTCGGCCTCGCGATCCATCGCCACGCCCCCAGCCGTCGTCGTCACGTGTCGAAGACCCGATCCGGAACGCAATGGTTGCCCACAAGTGGCCCCTGTCGGCCCGGGACCCGCCGACGTAGCCTGGAGCCATGGCGGCGTTGCTCAGTTTCGTGGTGTGTCTTGCTCTCAGCGGTGGTCTCGGCTACCTGGCCTACCAGCGGTTCAGGTCGCGTGACCGCAGGGGGGCCACCCGGCTGACCGCCCTGGCGCTGGTGCCGCTCGGTCTGGATCTGGCCGGCTTCGTCCGACTCGGCCGCAAGATCGCCGACGCCGTCGGGCACTGGGCCCTGCACCTGGTGTTCGACCCCCTGGTCTGGATCGGCATCGTGATGCTGGGGCTGGCGGCACTGCTGTGGATCGCGACCGGGTTCGGAGCCGCCGCCCCGGGTGCCCCGGAGGGGGCTGCCCCTGGGACCAAACGGGCGGTGGGCCCCAGCCGGCAGAAGCCGACGGCGGACGAGGATCCCGAGATCGAGGCCATCCTGCGCCGGCACGGCGTCTCCTGACCGAACCCGAAACGGCCATGCCGTGCCCCGGACGGCCGGTTAGCCTGCGTCCATGACCGATGACGTTCAGCAGAGCGACCGCACCGAGGTCGAGCAACGGGCAACCGACGACATGGCCGACCAGGAGTCGACCGGGTCCGGCGGCAGCCCGGAGCGCCAGATCGGGCCGAACACCCTGCGCCGCGGCCAGATCAACGCCTCGACCACCGACCAGCGGCTGCTGGACCACCGCGGCACGTCCGACTGGGTGCACACCGATCCGTGGCGGGTGCTGCGGATCCAGTCCGAGTTCGTCGAGGGGTTCGGGACGCTGGCCGAGCTGCCCAAGGCGGTCTGCGTGTTCGGCTCCGCCCGTACCAAGCCGGACGATCCCTCGTACGCGATCGCCGAGCGGCTGGGTGAAACGCTTGCTCGGGCCGGCTACGCGGTCATCACCGGCGGCGGCCCCGGCATCATGGAAGCCGTCAACAAGGGCACCGTCACCGCCGGCGGGATGTCGGTCGGTCTGGGCATCGAGCTGCCGTTCGAGCAGCACCTCAACGAGTGGGTCGACATCGGGATCCAGTTCCGCTACTTCTTCGCCCGCAAGACCATGTTCGTGAAGTACTCGCAGGCCTTCGTCGTGATGCCAGGCGGTTTCGGCACGTTCGACGAGCTGTTCGAGGCGCTCACCCTGGTCCAGACCCGCAAGGTCACCCGGTTCCCGGTGGTGCTGTGCGGCAGCGCGTACTGGCAGGGACTGATGGACTGGCTGCGCGGCCCGGTGCTGGACAGCGGCAAGGTCTCGGCGGCCGACCTGGACCTGATCGAGATCATCGACGACGTGGACGAGATCGTCGCGAGCATCGTCACCGCGCACAACGGCGGGCTGCTGGCCGAAGGCGACAGCTGATGCGGATCTGCGTCTTCTGCGCCTCGAGCACCCGGATCGACCCGCGGCACCCGGCGCTGGCAGCAGAGCTGGGCACCGAGCTGGGCCGGCGCGGGCACAGCCTGGTCAGCGGTGGCGGCAGCGTCTCCTCGATGGGGGCGGTCGCCGCCGCCGTACGGGCGGCAGGCGGCCTGACCCTCGGCGTGATCCCGCAGCCGCTGCTCGACCTGGAGGTCGCGGACCAGGCCGCCGACGAGCTGCTGGTCACCGAGACGATGCGCGAGCGCAAGGCACTCATGGACGACCACTCGGACGCGTTCATCGTGCTGCCCGGCGGCATCGGCACGCTGGAGGAGCTGTTCGAGATCTGGACCGCGCGCACCCTGGGCATGCACGACAAGCCGATCGTCGTCCTCGACCCGGACGGCGTCCTCGCTCCCGTACGGGAGCTGGTGGCCGGCCTGGTCGAGAGCCGCTTCGCCCGGCCGGTGGTGCTCGAGGCCATCACGTGGACCACCACCGTCGCCGAGGCGCTGGCCGCCGTCGAGGTGACCGGCGCTGCCATGGCGACGCCGACGGCTGAGGAGCAGCTCGAGGCCGAGCCGTCCTGACCCGCCTGCACCACATGCGGGCCCGGACATGACAGGATCGGCGGCACCGGTTGGCAGGGTGTCTCAGGAAGGCGGATTGTGCTCGGGGTCTCGATCGTGCTGTTCGTGGTGCTGCTCGCCGTGCTGTTCGCCGTGGCGGCCGTGACCGCGGGCTTCGGCGACCTGATGAAGCCGGCCTTCCAGGACGCCCGTCCGGTCGGCCTGCCCGAGCACCAGGTCGGACCGGACGATCTCGAGGCGCTGCGCTTCAACGTCGTGCTGCGCGGCTACAAGATGGCCGACGTGGACGCCGTGCTGCACCGGCTGTCCCGCGAGCTGGCCGAGCGCGACGCGGTGCTGGCCGAGCTGCGTGACGGCAGCCACCCGCGCTCCTTCCGTCCGGAGCCACCCACGGCTGCGCCGTACGGGGACCAGCCGACGGAGCTGATCGCTCCCTACGTCGACCCTGACGTGGTGGACGTCGACACCGACGAGCAGCCGGCGGTCGGGGGCTGGAACCCGGACGCCGACCGGACCGTGGTCCCGGACCCGCTGACCGAGCAGCACCCGGCCGTCCAGACGCCACCGGAACCGCCGGCGCCGGAGGACTGAGCGCCGCACGGTGCAACTGTCGGCGGCCGGTGCCAGAGTGGGCGGATGCCTGAGATCGTGCTCACCGTCGAGGTCGCCGCGCCCGCCGACGAGGTCTGGGCTGCGGTGACCGACTGGCCGGGCCAGCGCGAGTGGATGCTCGGCACCTCCGTACGGGCCACCGCCCAGGACGGGCGAGGCGTCGGTGGCCGGATGGAGGCGTTCACCGGGGTCGGCCGGGTGGGCTTCCTCGACCCGATGACGATCACCCGCTGGGACCCGCCCTACCGGTGCGAGGTCGAGCACCACGGCCGGCTGGTCCGCGGCTCCGCCGTCTTCGAGGTCGTGCGCGTGGACGCCGACAACAGCCGCTTCGTGTGGGCCGAGTGGCTGACCCCGCCGCTGGGGCTGTTCGGCGCCGTCGGCTTCGCCCTCGTCCGGCCCCTCGCCGCCGCCGGCATCCGTGCCTCGCTGCACCGGCTGGCCCGGTGGGCGCCCGGTCACCCGGTCGTCCCCGGGGAGTCCGCCGCATGAGCGCGGCCCAGCCCGGGCCCGACGGCGTCCTGCGCTGCCCCTGGGCGCTGTCCGCGCCTGACTACCTCGGCTACCACGACGACGAGTGGGGGGCGCCTTTGCACGGGGACGATGCGATCTTTGAGCGGCTCGTGCTCGAGGCGTTCCAGTCCGGCCTGTCCTGGCTGATCATCCTGCGCAAGCGACCGGCGTTCCGTACGGCGTTCAGGGGCTTTGCGATGGCCGAGTTGGCCCGGTTCGGCGAGGCGGACGTCGAGCGGCTGCTGCTCGATGCCGGCATCGTCCGCAACCGGTCCAAGATCGAGGCGGCGATCGTCAATGCCCGGGTCGCCCTCACCATCCCCGGCGGGCTGGCCGACCACCTGTGGTCCTTCGCGCCGGCGGTTCCGCGGCCTGCCCCGGTGACGCTGGCGGACGTCCCTGCGGTCACCCTCGAGTCCACCGCGCTGACCAAGGACCTCAAGAAGCGTGGCATCAAGTTCGTCGGCCCGACCACGGCCCATGCGTTGATGCAGGCCACCGGCATGGTCGACGACCACCTCGTCGACTGCGTGGCACGACGCGGCTGAACGTCGGTGTGGCGGTTCGCCATGCGGGGCAGGAGAACCCGCGGGTCCGTCAGGGCAGTCACTTTGACGAAGAGGTGTGTGCGGTGAACAAGACTGGACTGGTCAACGAGGTCAAGGACCGGCTCGGCGTCAGCACGGCCAGAGCCAGAACCATGGTCGAGGCCGTCGTCGAGGAGATCGCCTCGGCCGTGGCCCAGGGCGAGGCCGTCACGATGCGCGGGTTCGGCTTCACGCCCGAGAGCGACAAGACGTGGGCTGCCGCCACCGACTCGGTGACCAGGCCCAAGGCCGGCAGCAAGGCCAAGAAGGCCGTTGCTCGCAAGACCGCGGCCCCTGCGACGTCCCCGGCCGCCACGACCGCCCCTGCGGCAGAGCCGGTCATGCCCACGGAGCCGCAGGTCGTCCCGTACGAGCCGATGCACGATCCGGCAGCGGACGCCCTCGCCGCCGCCGCCGCCGAGCAGGCCCGGCCCGAGATGGTCGCCGAGCCGTTCGACCAGTCGACCCGGATAGTGCCCACGATGCCCGAGCCGGAGCTGCTCGAGGCGCCGGACACGTTGGCCTACAGCAGCGGGGACGCCGACCCCGACGAGACCATCGGCGAGCGGACGGTCGAACCGGGCTAGCGGCCCTCGAACCGCGGGACCTGCTTGGACAGGAACGCTGTCGTGGCGTTGAAGTGGTCGGCGGTGCGGCCGAGGTCGCGTTGCAGCCGCTCCTCGAGCTCGAGTGCGTCGGTGAGCGGCCCGGCAGCGCCCGCGGCCAGGGCCTGCTTGATGGCGGCGAAGGCCAGGGTCGGCCCCTGTGCCAGCCGTTCGGCCAGCTCGGCGGCGGCCGCGAGGAGCTGACCTTCGGGAACCACCGCGTTGACCAGGCCCATCTCCAGCGCGTGCTCCGCACTGATCGACTCGCCCAGCATGAGCAGGGCCGTCGCCCGGCCGTACCCCACCAGCCGCTGCAGCGTCCACGAGCCCCCGGTGTCCGGCGCCAGTGCGACCGCAGCGAAGGCCGGCCTGATCGTCGCGGTGTCCGCGACCAGCCGGAAGTCGCACCCGAAGGCGAACGACGCGCCGGCGCCGGCGGCCACTCCGTTGATCGCGGCGACGACCGGCTTGGGCATGGTGGTGATGGCCAGGACGATCGGGTTGAAGTGGTCGCGGACGGTCGTCGACTCGGTGCCGGCGGCGAGCAGGTCCGCGTGCTCCCGCAGGTCCTGCCCGACACAGAAGCCGCGGCCGGCTCCGGTGATGACCACGGCCCGTACGGCGGGGTCGTCGCCGACCCTGGTCAGCGCATCGAGGAGCGCCACCTTGAGCTCGACCGTGCAGGCGTTGAGCGCCTCAGGCCGGTTGAGCGTGACGGTCGCGACGGCGCCGGAGCGCTCGAGAAGCACGGTGTCAGACAGCTGAGACCTCCTGGTCGCCACGGCGAGGTGCCGGGGCGAAGGCATGGGGCTGCGGGCGGGGCGACAGTGCCTGGTCGACGAAGCGGGTCGCCGCCGGCATCAACCGGGCCGACTGCCGGTCGAAGTAGGCGGCCGCGGCCTCGCCCGGCCAGCTCGCCGGGAGCAGCACGCGGGGCAGATCGGGGTCACGGAACAGGAACAGCCGCCACTCGTGCACCAGCCGGCAACGGACGGCGTAGGCCGTACGGTCATCGGGGTTCCTTCCGGCGGAGCGCACCAGCTCTGCCGCGTCGCCGCGCCAGCGCTCGTAGGCCGCGCCGAGCGCGGCGACGTCCCACGCCCTGGCGACCAGCTTGGCCGAGTTGCCGGTGTGCTCGGCGCGGAAGCTCTCGGCCGGCACGCCGGCGGCCTCGAGCAGGCCCTCGACGTCGGGGTGCACGCGCGGGGAGATCCAGGTGGACTCGTCCAGCTGCCCGTAGCCGACGAAGGCCATCCCTGAGCGCAGCCGCTGCCGGGCGGGGCGTGGGCCGACCGGGCCGGTGTTGACGATGTGCCAGCGGCCGTCCCAGGCGGGCAGCGGCTGGCTGCGGTAGACCCGGACCGCAGCGTCCTGCAGCCAGGTCCTGGCACAGGCCGTCAGCGCGTAGCCGCGGCCGTGCGGCAGCTGGACCGGGTCCAGCCAGCCCTCGCGCACCATGCGGGAGATGGCCGTTCGGACCGCGGGGGCTGCGACGTCGAGCGGTTCGAGCAACCGGACGACGGCCGCGACCGGAGCCGCACCGCCCCGCGTGCGCAGGTGGTCGCCGTACAGCTCGAACAGGGCAGAACGCGCGCGCACGGACCTCTCCTTCCGCAGCGAGTATGCCGGAACGCCGCGTTTGGACACCGACGTTTCACGCTGACGCTCAAATGCGGGACAATAGCCCGGCGAGATGCCATCTCAGGCAACTTACCTGCGGCCGCCGTCGGCGGCCGCGTGTCGGTCCGGGCCGGCGCCGTGCACATGACGGCGTCGGTGAGCGAGGGGAGTCAGCATGGCGGCCATGAAGCCGCGGACCGGTGACGGTCCGCTGGAGGTCACCAAGGAGGGACGGGGCATCGTGATGCGCGTCCCGCTCGAAGGTGGCGGCCGGCTGGTGGTCGAGCTCACTCCTGACGAGGCCGACCAGCTCGGCGACGCGCTCAAGAACGTCGGGACCTGACCGGAGCATGTACGGCCATGCAGCGGAGGCGGCAGGACCGCCTCCGCTGTTTGCCGTTCCGGACGAGTCCCCTTTCCCCTGGCCGGACTGGAGTTTGAGCTGATGAGCCCACGACCTCGTACCCGCGGCGCGACCCTGGGCAGCGAGCGGCTGACCGTACGCCTCGGTGCCGGCTCGGCCCCAGCCGACGCCTATGCCGTCGCCACCGCGCCCGGTGAGGCCGCGGGGTCGGTTGCTGTGCTCGCCTCGCCGTCGATCGTGGCCGGCCTCGACCTCACCGGTGTCGACCTGGCGGCGGTGCTCGGCCGCGAGTCAGCCAAGGGGGAGCCCGGTGAGGTGCTGTCCGTCCCGCTGCCCGCCGGCGGCACGCTGTTCCTCGTCGGCATCGGCAGCGGCGACGTGCCGGCTCTCCGGCGGGCCTCCTCGGCCCTGGTCCGCCGGGCCCGTGCGCTCTCCGGCGTCGCCACGTTGCGGACCACGCTGGCCTGGTCGGCCTCGGGTGACGCCGTACGCGCCGTCACCGAGGCGCTGCTGCTGGCGTCGTACACCTTCTCCCTGCGCAGCGAGCCCAAGCCGGCCACGCTGCTCGCCGTGGAGCTGCTGGTCCGCAAGCCGGACGCGGTCGCTGCCGGCTGGTCGCGGGGCGTGACCACCGCTCTCGCGACGATGCTCGCCCGGGACCTCATCAACACCCCGTCCGAGGAGAAGACGCCGGCCTGGCTCGCTGCTCAGGCCGTGCGCCTGGGCGCCAAGACCTCCGTCGCGGTGTCCGTACGCGACGAGGTGGCGCTGGCCGCTGAGGGCTTCGGCGGCCTGATCGGCGTGGGCATCGGCTCTCCGCGGCCGCCGCGGCTGATCGAGCTGCGCTACCGGCCGGCCGGCGCCACCCGCCACGTCGTCCTGATCGGCAAGGGCATCACGTTCGACACCGGCGGCCTGTCGATCAAGCCCAACGACGGCATGCTGACCATGAAGACCGACATGTCCGGTGGCGCGGCGGTCATCGGGGTGCTGACCGCGCTGGCCGACCTCGGCGTCAAGGTGGCCGTCACGGGCCTGGTCGCCGCCGCCGAGAACATGCCGTCTGGCAGCGCCCAGCGTCCCGGCGACGTCCTGACGCAGTACGGCGGCCGTACGGTCGAGGTCCTCAACACCGATGCCGAAGGACGGCTGGTGCTGGCGGACGCGCTGGCCTATGCCGACGCCGTCCTCGACCCTGACGTGCTGGTCGACATCGCGACCCTCACCGGCGCCGCCTCCCTCGGCCTCGGCAAGCGGCACGGGGCCCTGTTCACCAACCG
>JAWWOM010000303.1:0-9580 GCA_033851655.1 Frankiales bacterium | reverse complement strand
GAGACCTATGAACGACGACCTGCTCGAAAACATCGCGCGGGAGATGCACCGGGCCAGCGCCGGCACCGTCGACTGCCCCAACCTGATCCACCGGGTGGCTGCGGGTGTCAAACGCCGACAACGCCGGCGCGCGCTGCGGACCGGCGTTGCCCTGGCTGCGGCCGCGTTGGCCCCGGCCATCCTGCTCGGCTCCGGCTCTCTCGGGGGATCGGCCGGCAGCTCGGTCGCGGCACTCCACGCAGGCGCGTCCGCCAGGGCCGAGCTGGCACTGCGCCGGGCAAACCCTGAGGTCGCAGCACCTCTGCCGAGGCGTGGTGATCAACCGGGTTGTGCCCGTCGACCGTACTGCCGGGTGCCGGTGTGATCGCCGCCGAGACCGGACGAACCACAGACACGAAGAGCTAGCCGCTCCCCCGCGGCTGCGGTCGTCGACTTCGGCGACCTCGTCACGAACACGCCAGCGCCACGTCGCCCCGACGTGGCCCGGTCTGCCATGCCCGCCTGCGGCCGCCCGGCCCGGACGTCCGAGGAAGGTGCCCCATGATGAGAAGTCCCTATCCGCCGGCCGCGCTGGCGCTGACCGTCGCCTTGTCGCTCGCGGCCTGCAGCGGGTCGAGCAGCAGGAGCTCCTCCCCCACGTCGGCAGGCGCAGCGGCGAGCTCGGGCGCGAGCACGACCACCGGTGCCCCGGTCTCCCAGGCCACCGGCAACGGCGCGACCCGGCCGAACACCGAGTGCGACAAGGCACCCGACACCTGCAACAAGGGGACGACGACCAAGGGTGGCAGCTTCACCTACACGATCGAGAAGGACATCCAGGACTGGGACCTGCTCACCAACGCCGGCAACACCTTTGACACACAGGAAGCCCTCGACGCGATCTATCCCAACGTCTTCGAGCCGCAGCCCGACCTGAGCTACCAGCTGTCCTCCGACTACTTCACGTCGGTCACGGAAACCTCGACCAACCCGCAGACCGTCGTCTACAAGTTCAACCCGAGGGCGGTGTGGAACGACGGCTCCCCCTTCAACGCCGACGACCTGATCCTGACCTGGAACCTGCAGAGCTCCAAGGCATGTGGTGGCGCCGCCGCCGATGCGCCGGCCGCCTCGCCGACCTTCTGTGACCCGGCCAGCACGTCCGGCTACGACAACATCAAGTCCTTGACCAGCTCGGACAACGGCGAGACCGCCACCTTGGTCTTCGGCACCCCGTTCACGGACTGGAAGAGCCTGTTCGGCCCGGTGATGCCGGCTCACATCGCCGAGAAGAACGGCGGCGGACCGGGCGGCACGGGCACCAAGGCGCAGCTGTCGGCCGTGACCACCTACTTCAGCAAGACCGTGCCCACCTGGTCAGCCGGCCCGTACGTCATCAGCAACTTCCAGCCGAAGACGGCGGTGACCGAGAAGCCCAACCCCAGGTGGTTCGGCAAGAACGGTCCCAACTTCGACACGCTGGTGTTCCGCATCCTGACCGACGCGACGGCTGAGGCTCCCGCCCTGGCAAACGGCGAGGTGCAGGCCATCAACCCGCAGCCGGAGGTCGACCTGGTCAAGAGCGTCCAGAGCCTGAAGGGCGTTCTGTACCACATCGGTGCCGGGCTGATCTGGGAGCACATCGACTTGAATCTCAAGAACAAGGCATTGCAGGACAAGGTGCTGCGCAACGCCCTGTTCACGGCACTGGACCGGCAGGCGCTTATCAAGCGCACGATCGGCCAGTTCGACCCGTCAGCCAAGCCCATCGACAGCCACATGTTCGTCCCCGGCCAGAAGGGCTACCAGGCCAATCTGCCGGCGGGTCAGGGATCGGGTGACATCGCGGCGGCGACCAAGCTGCTGACCGGCGCCGGCTACCAGATCAAGGGTGGCAGGCTGTACGACCCCAGCGGCGCGGCGTTCCCGTCGCTCACCGCTCGCTATGCGGTCGGCAACGGCATCCGGCAGAACGAGCTGGCGGAGTTCTCCCGGGACGTACGCAAGATCGGCATCACGATGAACGTGATGACCACCGACGACCTCGGTGCCACCTTGACGCACGCTGCCGGCAAGGACTACGACGTCGTGGTCTTCGCCTGGCAGGGCACGCCGGCGGTCTACCAGAGCGCGCAGCAGACCTGGCTGAGCACGTCGGGCAGCAACTATGGCGCCTACAAGAACGCCGAGGTGGATTCGCTGTTGAACAAGGCAGTGTCCGAGACCGATGCGACGAAGGCCAACGACGAGCTCAACCAGGCGGACAAGCTGATGTCGGCCGACGCCTACGTGATGCCGCTCTATCAGAAGCCGACCTTCTTCGCCTTCAAGCAAGGCATCGTCAACGCACGCGACAACGCGACCTCGGTCGGTCCCCCGTACAACGTCTCCGAGTGGGGTTTCGGCAAGGCGACCGCCAGCTGAGCTCTCAGAGCTCTCAGGGCACGTCGGGAGATCAGGAGGGTGACAGCCCGGCCGACCTGGACCCTGGAGCACTGGTGGGGTGGCGAGCTAGCCACCACCCGGCCAGTGCTCCGGCCGGGTCAACGGCGGCGTGAGCACCGTACGAGCGTCGCCGGTTGCCGAGATCAGCTGCGACTGGGTCAGGAACAACGCCCCGCTGAGGTTGGCGGCCGCCAGATCGGCACCGCGCAGGTCAGCACCGATCAGGTCGGCCAGCCGGAGGTCTGCTCCCCCGAGGCGGGCGCCGACCAGCAGGGCACCGCGCAGGTTGGCCCCGCGCAGGTCGGCACCGGCCAGGTCGGCTCCGACCAGCTCGGCCCCACGCAGCTGCCTGGCCCGCTTGCCGGCTGGGGCACGTACCAACTCACTTGCCTTGAGCAGCAAGGCATTGACCCCGTCCCGGTGCGACCTGACGTCGAGCCTCGTGAAGTCGTCGACCGAGGACTCGGTGAGCTCGACGGTGAGCGACTGCATCTGCCGGAGCTCAGCGTGCACGGGTGCTGCAGAGCCGTACGACAGCGCTTCGCCGATGTACCAGAGCAGCTCGTGCAGCTGGCGCATCACCGGAAAGGCGTCGAACATCGGCCGCGCGACTGCCGCGCCGGAGCGCCAGTCCCTGCCGCCGAACGTGCCCTGCGACAGGTGCTGCCCGGCGCCGAAGCAGTCGTAGACCGTGCAGCCCGTGAAGCCGTCTTCGCGCAGGGAGGCGTGGATGCCGCACCGCGAGTCCGGCCTCAGGTTGCGGCACGCCTTTCCGGCCGGCTTGGAGAACGCGAAGTCGGCCGACGCGGTGAATGCCGGCGCGACGCAGCACAGCCCGACACAACGCGAGCAGTCCGCTTGCAGGACGGGGATCTCGGGCACAGGGACACGCTTTCCCGGAAGGACTAGCCGATCAGCGCGTCGAAGCTGGTCAGCATGCCCCTGGTGACCTTCTGGCGCCAGACCCCTTGGCGGGCCGCGGTTCCGGTGTCGACCGGACCCTGCTCGGTGATGCTGATCATCACGTTGCCCCGGGTGAGGAAGACCTGCGTGGTACGGGTCCCCGTCGGCTCGGGCCCGTTGATCAGGTTGAGCGAAGCGTCCTCGTCCACGGTTCGGTAGCCGGTCCATCCGTCGACCGCGTAGGCGGCAAAGCTGGTGCGGACCAACGACGAGGTGAACGGGGCGCCGGGAATCGGCGGGACGGTCTTCGGGCACGCCTTCTCGATCGCGGACAGCTTGGCTGCTGATGCCTTGGCCAGCTTGGCTGTGTGGAAGACGACGGCAGCGAGGCCCCATGTCGCCGTCTCGTCCTGCGGGGTCTGGCCGTGCGCCGGCTCGTAGGCGGCGGTGACCTCGGTGCTGTTGAGGGTGAGGCCGGGCTTGGGCGTGCCGCCGGACAGCAACGCCTCGACGAGAGCCGCGAAGTCGGTCTGCGGGCAGGGCGAGAGGGTGGCCGAGCCCGGGGTCTCCAGCTTGGCCACGAGCCGCACGTCACCCGGCACCAACTTGGCCACGGGCAGTGCCGCGAAGGCCTGGTCAGCGGTCACGGCCCGCAGCGTAGGAGCTGCGGCCCGAGCCGAAGCGGCCGGCCCCACCACCAACGCGGCGGAGACGACGCCGACCAATGCGGTGGCGAGGCGATGACGGGCGAACGTGGGCACGAGAGCTCCAGAGGTGGCCTGACCGGATGCGGTGCGAAGGGTTGCCCCGGGGCTGCCGCGCGAAGCGCCAGACTATCAACGCCGTCAGCGCAGGACGACAGACTGGTCGTTGCCGACGCCCAGGACACCGTGCGGCTGACCGCCGACCGCTGCCCCGGCATCGTCCTCGACCCGGGTCAGCGACCGGGTCGATGCCGGCAGTACACCGAGCGCCAGCGCGAGCATCCCGACCAGGCCTCCCACCACGAGTACGCGGACACTGCCCACCGCCGCCGCAGCCGGACCGGCGAGCACGTACCCCAGCGGCAGCAGGGCCAGCGAACCCATCCAGTCCCACGCCGACACCCGGGACAGCAGGTGTGGCGGGATCCGCTGCGCCAGGGCGGTTTCCCACCACACGGCGAACAACCCGGTGCCGGCACCGGCCAGCGCCATCGCCGGATAGAGGACCCCCAGCGGCGGCCCGGCGGCGTACGCGGCGATAGCTCCAGGCCAGGCGATGGAGCACAGCATGCCGGCGAGCATCGGGCGTCGCGGGCGCCAGCGCGAGCCGAACAACGCGCCGGTCACCGTGCCGGCGCCCCAGGCGACGTTGGTCCAGCCGAAGATCGCGTCCGAGCCGTAGACATCCTCGGCCACGGCCGCTCCGAGGACGAAGAACGGAGCTAGCGCCGTCAGCAACGCCACCGCGTAGACCGCGATCGTCGCCCAGACCCATGACCGCTCCCGTACGGCGGCCCACCCGGCCTTCAGCTCGTCCACCATCGACCCCGACGCACTGCCTGCACCGCGCCGGCGGCCGCGGATGCGCACCACCAGCAGTGCGGAGACGCCGAAGGTCGCGGCGTCGAGACCGAAGGCGGCCGCCCCTCCGACGCCGAGGACCAGGACCGTGGCCAGCGCCGGGCTGGCGAACGTGGCGATCTCACGGCTCACACCGCCCAGTGCCTGCGCAGCCTGGATATCCGTCTCAGCAACGGTTTGCGGCACCAGTCCGCTGTAGGCCGGCCGGAAGAACGCCTCTGCCACACCGAAGAGCAGGCCGATCACCACCATCTGCCAGACCCGTACGACGCCGGTCGCGATCAACACCGCGAGCGTCCCGTGCAGCACCATCCGCACGAGGTCGGCAACGACCATCACCACCTGACGCGGCAGCCGATCGGCGATCACCCCGCCGACCAGGACGAAAACCACCAGCGGCAGCGAGTAGGCGCCGAGCACCAGCCCGACGTCGCTGGGGTTGTGGGTGAGCCGCGTGACGTACAACCCGATCGTGACGATGACCAGCGCATCCCCGATCAGGCTCACCGACTGGCTCAGCCAGAGCAGCCGGAAGTCACGGGAACGCAGGACGTGCATCACTGGTGCGACGATATCCGCACCGTCATCTGGTTATCGCGGCTGGACGAAATGCGTGGACGGAACGTCGAAACCGTTGAAGGCACTGGCGTAAGCGGTCGTGTAGGCCCCGGTGCAGCTGATCCTGACCTGGTCGCCGGTCACGAGGTCGGCGCACAACGGAGCGTCGATGAGCACCGTGTCCTCGCTGTCGCAGGTCGGCCCGGTCACCGACATGGGGAGCAGCTCCGGCGCGGATGCGTGGCCGTGCAGGCAGCGAACCGGGTAGTGCAGCCCGCGGTCGGTCTCCAGTGCCTCCATCAGCCCGCCGAAGGCCCCGACATCGAGGTGCAGCCAGTCGACGCCACGCCGCCGCGCCCTGCCGATGACTGTCGCCACCATCGTGCCCGCCTCGGCGGTGAGGTAGCGGCCGGGTTCGACGGCCAGCTCGACCGGATACGGCAGGGCCGCCACGGCAGAGCGGACCACGGCGCCGATCGCCGCGATGGTCACCACCGACTCGTCGTAAGGCACCGGGTAGCCACCGCCCAGGTCCAGCAGCCGCAACCGTACGCCCTCGGCCATCAGCACCGTCATGATCTCGGCGCAGCTGCGGATCGCCGTTCCCCACGCCTGCGCGTCCAGCGCCTGCGACCCGACGTGGAAGGTGAGTCCGTACGGGACCAGGCCCAGCCCACGGCACTGGCGGAGCAGGCTCACCGCCTCGGCCGGCGTACACCCGTACTTTCCGGCCAACGGCACCACGCTGGCAGCGTTGCTGACGTCGACCCGGATGTAGACCTCGGCGCCAGGTGCGTGCCGGGCCAGCTTGGCCAGCTCGTCGACGCAGTCGGCAGCGAACCGGCGCACCCCGCAGCGATGGGCCTCCGCGATGTGGCCGCCCGGCTTCACCGGGTTGCTGTAGAGCAGCGCGGCCGGGTCGACAGGATGCCCGGGCAGCGCCAGCAGCGTCCGGAGCTCCGCCGCCGAAGCGATCTCGAAGCCGCACCCCTGCGCGGCCAGCAGCGCCAGCAGCTCCGGCTCCGGGTTGCACTTCATCGCATAGTGCACCGCCACGCCGGGCAGCGCCGACCGCATCGCGGACAGCTGATGGCCCACCCGATCCAGATCCAGCTCCAGGTAGGGCGTGGGCCGGCCGAGCAGTACGACCCGTGGCCCGGGGACCTGCACGTCCGCCAGCAACGCTGAGCTCATGATCTCTCCTTCGGGATGGGCTGACCCGGTCACCCTCCCACGTGCTCCTACGCCAAGTGGCGCAACGGCGCTGAGCCATCCGGCCTAGCCATGCCTCGGCGCCCAACCGGGCCAGGTCGGGCCGTGGCCGTGGTAGGAAAGAATCAGAGGGTGGACGAGACCCAGCAGGTTCCTCCGCAGCCACTGCCGATCGCGGTGCTCGACATCGACGGCGTGCTCGCCGACGTCCGGCATCGGCTGCACCACCTCGAGCGCCGTCCGAGGAGCTGGTCCGGTTTCTTCGCCGCTGCACCGGGCGACCCGCTGCTGCCGGAGGGCGCGGCCGTCGCCGGCCGCCTGGCCCAGGACCATGAGGTCGTCTACCTGACCGGTCGGCCGGAGCGCTGCCGGAGCGACACCCTACGCTGGCTGAGGGCTCACGGGCTGCCCGACGGCGAGCTGCTGATGCGCCGGGAGGCGGACCGGCGGCCTGCCCGCCAGACCAAGCTGGCCCACCTGCGTGCCCTGTCCCGGCGCGGCACGATCGCAATCCTGGTCGACGACGACCCCGACGTGATCGAGGCGGTGACCGCTGCCGGCGTGGCGGCGCTCCTGGCCGACTGGGTGCCCCGGTCCCCCGTACTGGCACAGGCCCAGGACGCCGATGGGCTTGCCTAGCAGGTCCAGTTGGACGGCGAGAACCGTCCGAGTTGGCTATTGTGGACCATGGTGTAAGTGTCGAAGACTGAGGTACGGCACACCGATGATGCCCGCAGGACAGCACCAGAGACCGAGAAGACGTACTGACGATGTGCGAACACCGCCCCACCTGCCCCGAGGCCCACGCCTGCGACCACGACGCGGCCCGGATCGTCGCGAGCCACCCCGAGCAGGGCTGGCACCTGCTCTGCAACGGTGTCCTGCTCTTCGACGACAGCGGCGAGCTGCTCCCTGACGGCAGCGCCCTGGCACCCCGCCGGGTTGCCCCGCCGGCCCGCTCTGCCGCCTGAGCGCCGAGGCCGCTAGCCAGGCTCCAGCGGACCAGGGACACCCTGCCCGGCGCGCTGGGGCGGAGTGCGGGCGATCAACAAGAGCATGAGGACGGCAAGCACCGCACCCAGCGCGCGCAGCCTGTCGCCGGTCTGCCACCAGAACGACGCAAGGCCGACCGCCGGAACCCGCAGCCGTGCGACACCCACCACGCTGGCCGGCGGCACGGGAGTGCTGTCCTCGGTGGGGTTGGCGTCTCCCTTGGTGACGAGCTCGCCGGCCGAGGTGACCCGAACCAGCCGGTGGACGACCAGGCGGCCGTTGCCCGGCTCACGGAAGACGACAACCGCTCCGCTCTTCAGTGCACGGGGATCTGTGTGAGCGGCGATCACCACGTCGCCCGGGACCAGCCTGGGCGCCATCGAGCCGGAGAGCACCACCATCGGCATGCCGCCGAACAGGCGCGGAGTCTCTGCCCAGAAGCACAGTCCGGCGACCGCGGCGAGTGCCATGATCGCCAGACAGCGGGCAGCGTGGTGCAGGCAGCTCAGCAGAGCCGGCACCGCCGGGGCGGCGAGGACCTCCTCCTGCCCCGTGGTCATGCTGCCCCCTCGGAGATCAGCTGCTCTGAGCTTCCCACGTGAAGGTCACGCCGGCCGTCTTGCTCTCGGCGGCGTTGGTGTTCGCCAGCTCGTAGACGAGCTGGTAGCTCTCGGTCGCGCCCGACCCCCCGGCGGGCGCCCAGGTGCCGACACCTGAGCCGAACGCGGTCTTGGTCGTGGCGAAGTCGTGCAGGGTGAGGTTTGTCTGGGCCGCGCTGTTGTCAGCGGCGGTCGGCGTGCTGCCGTAAAGCGTGGCGCCGGCGACAAAGCCCGAGCAGCTGGAGCTCGTCGATCCGGTGCCCTCGATGATCTGCCAGTTCAGGTACGGATCGAGCCCGGACCCGGTGAGGCCGCCGCCCGCGACGTACAGCTTGACCGTGGCCGCGAGGCTGCCGGTGTAGGTGACATTGATGCAGGCGCTGTGCGTCACCCCATCCGGCTTCATGTTGCTGACGTTGAACAAAGCTGTCGCCGGGGTTGTGGCGCTGAGGGACACGGAGCCACTCGACCAGGTGTTGGGCCCATTGGTCGTCGTGGCCGAGAACGCCTCGTAGGAGGCGCGCCACATGAGTCCTCCGCTGGCCAGGATGCCTATCAGGGCCGCCACGACGAAGCTGGCGAGTCGCAGGCGGCGAGCGTTGACTGTCAAAGGTTGCTCCGGGGTCGACGGCGATGGGAGTTGTCCATCGGCCGCTTCTCATGAGACTTGAGACCGAATCCGGCTGGGTCCCACGCCTCCTCATGTCCAGGGTGGGACTGCCGATGAAGGGGACATGGGAGGAGTGGCCGACGCGTGCCTCAGGACGCTGCGATGGCCCCGCCGCCCAGCGGGACTTGTTCTTGCGCCGTTGACGGTGCTGTCACTCCTGTCCGTCGGCCTGCTGACCGGCCTCCCGCAGACGTCCAACCCGGGCGGGGACCGGTTGCTCGCCTCGTACGGCCTCGTCAGCGGGCTGACCAACGACGCCGGTGGAACGCCGCTGTTCGACCAGTCCGAGCTGCGGCCCGGCACCACGGCCGTGCGCTGCATCACGATCACCGAGTCGGATCAGCAGGCGCCGGTGGCACCTGTCTCCGTGGCGGCAACGGCCGTCACCGGCGAGCTCGCCGCGTACCTGCAGCTGACCATCTCGGCAGGGTCCGGAGGCAGCTTCGGTGACTGCTCCGACTTTGCCGGTACGACGATCTTCGCGGGTTCGTTGGCGGCGCTGGCCCAGCAGGGCGATCTGCAGACGGGATGGCAGGCGGCACCGGGCAGCCATCGGACGTTCGAGGTGACGGCCACGATCAACGACGACAACGGCGCACAGAACAAGGCGACCACCGCGACGCTGGCGTGGACCGCCAGTGACGCGAGCCAGGCCT
>JAWWOM010000167.1:0-3475 GCA_033851655.1 Frankiales bacterium | reverse complement strand
CGGGACGGGCTGCTCCGCTTGACCTCGGCGATGACGGAGACCCCTGGCCGGCGCAGCAGCGCGGCGGCATCGCGGGCGGCCGGCTGCTTGGCGGCGCGGGCCTTGAGCTGGTCCAGGCTGACCGACGCCTGACGGACGGCGAGGTCGGCCCGTACGCCGTCCACAATGTCGTCGAGCACGTTCACGCAGGGATTCCCCTCGGTCGCGTAGCGGTGTCGCGATGGTAACGAGAGCCGTCCGGGGACCGTGACGGCAGGTCCCTCATGACTCGCTCAGAACTGCCTTGGCCGCCTGCTGCTCCCGGTCGTGGCGGGTGACCCAGCGCTCGACGACGAACGACAGCAAGGGCACCGTCCCCGCACCGAGCACCAGGATCGACTTGGCGATCGGCCACCGGCGCCGTACGGCGAGGTCGAACGCCACCAGCAGGTAGACGATGTAGAGGAAGCCGTGCAGCGGCCCGACGATCTGGACGACCAGCTTCTGGTCGGCGGCGTACTTGAGCGGGACGCCGACGAAGACCAGGATCACCAGGCCGACGCCGACGACCCACGCCATCACGCGGTAACGGAGGAGCGGGTCCTTGAGGGCGCGCATGAGTTCCTTCGGCTGCAGGACGAGGTCAGTGGGAGGAACGCTGGTTGAGCTCGGCGAGATAGGCGTTGTAGGCGGCCAGCTCCGGGTCGGCCTCGATCGGCTCGTCGAGGTCGGCCGGCCGGGGCTTCGCGTAGAGCGCGGGCAGGGCGACCGGGGCCGGCCGCCGCAGGTCCGGCAGATCGCCGGTCAGGCCCTGCAGGTCCTCGCGCAGGGTCTTGCCCCAGCCGTAGACCACGAGCGCGGCGAAGATCCACCAGTTGAACGCGTAGAAGAGGTTCTGCAACGTGCCGTCGGAGGCCATCGCGCGGTTCCACTGCCACTTGCCGAGGAAGACGAACAGCGCGATGGCGAGCAGCGCCAGCGCGTGCCAGGTCAACCATCGACGGGAGAGCAGCAGCTTGACCACGCGCACGGGTCGAGGTTACGCCGGGTCACCGGCCGCACCTGCGCCGGTGTCGTCCTGGGTGAGCTGTGCCGCCGCCTTCTCCGTCCTGGCGTTCGCCTGCTCCCTGGCGAGGAAGGCGTCGTACTCCGGCTGCGCCCAGCCGCGGTGCTCGCGGATCGCCCAGAGCAGCGGGGCGAACCCGGTCCGCATCGCGTGGCGGGCCCGCGGGTCCCGGAACGCGAACCAGAGGTGCCCGATGACCACGGCGGCCACCGCATAAGCGAGCCAGTCGTGCACGAAGGTGGCGCCGGTGCGCCACGACACCGGCCAGTGGTTGGCGAAGCGCATCACCAGGCCGGTGCCGAGCATGACCAGGATCGCGCCCCAGATGAAGCTGGCGTTGAGCTTCTGGCCGGCGTTGAACTTGCCCACCTTGAGCCGGCCGCTGCGCCGGTCGGGGCTGCGCAGCCACTGCCGGTCGACCGGCAGCCACCGGCTGAGCGCCCTGACGTCCGCGCGAAAGGCCTTGTCCAGGTAGCCGAGCAGGAACGGTACGGGCAGCGCGATGCCACAGTAGATGTGGATGTCGGCCACGAGCGCCCGGTGCCCCACCGCCACCGACAGCGGGCCGAGGTAGAGGGCTGCGGCGGTCAGCAGCACGACGCCCATCAGGATCCCGGTGCTCCGATGCACCCACCGCTGCGCGGGGACGAAGCGCAGCAGGTGCTCAGGACGTGCCGGGTCAAGAGGTGATCTTGTCATCACGACCGTTCGATCTGCCGACCCAGGCGTCGACGTCGTAGCCGTTCCGCTCCCAGAATCCCGGCTCGACGGCGCCGACCAGCTTGATCCCGCCGAGCCACTTGACCGACTTGTAGCCGTACATCGGCGCCACGTACAGCCGTACGGGACCGCCGTGGTCGCGGGTCACCGGCTTGCCGAGCATCTGCGTGGCGACCAGCACGTCCGGTCGGGTGGCCTGGTCGAGGGTGAGGCTGTCGGTGTACTCGCCGTCGAACGAGGTGAACGTCAGCGCCTTCGCGGCGGCCTTGACCCCGACCTCCTTGAGCAGGTCGGCGAGCAGCACGCCGGACCAGTGCACGGCCGGGACCCGCCAGCCGGTGACGCACTGGAAGTCCCGTACGAGAGTGGTCTGCCTCATGCCCAGCAGGTCGGCGAGGGTCAGGGTCATCGGATGGTCGACCAGGCCGGAGACGTCGAGCCGGTAGGTCGTGGCGTCGCGGCTCGGCTCGGAGCTGGTGATCGAGTAGAAGCGGAACCCGCCGCCGGCGGGGAGCAGCTGGCTCAACCCGGTGGGGTCGCGGTTCTGCAGCGGCGCGACCACGTTCGCCTCGAGGTCCTGCAGCCTGCTGCCGGCGAACACACCGACCGTGCCGAGTCCGAGCATGCCGAGAACGACCCGCCGCCCGACGGGCTTGCCCTTCTCGACCGGCTGCGCGGGGGTTGTCACTCCACGATGGTCGCTCACCCAGGCGCCCGGTGCCGGGTTTGGCGCAGACCCGTCAGGAGACCGTAAGCATCTAACCGGTCGGGTCGTCGCCGCGGTCGAGCGCGTCCCAGAGGGCGACGTCCGGATCCTGTACGCGCTGACGGGCGCCCGGGGCGTCGTACCGTGCGGACATCACCGACCACCGGTAGCCCCTGGCGGCCGCGACAGCGCCCGCGAGCACGACCGGCACGGCGGCGACGATGGTCACGACCCGCCAGGCCGGCAGGTCGACCGAGCCGTGCGGGGCCTGGGCAACCACGGCGGCGACCGCCGTACCGACTCCGGCTGCGACGATCACGAGACCGACGGCGATCCGGCCCCAGCGTCTGGTGGCCAGCAGGGCTGCGGCTCCGGCGAGGGCCACCAGCGCCAGCGGCCGTACCGCCTGGGCGACGTGGCTGCCGGGGTAGCTGGTCGTCGCGACGGCACCGTGGAGCCTGGCCCAGGGGCGGCCTGCGGCGAGCAGCTCGACGAGGGCCCCGACCGCGCAGAGCAGCACCGTGACGGTGAGCTCCCTGCGCGCCTTCGCCCGATCGTCGGTGGGCGCGGCGACCTGCGGGCTCACTCCCCGTCGACCGGCGCGACCCCGACGACAGCCTCGAGCCGGTCGGCGTCGAAGCAGGTGCGGTCACCGGTGTGGCAGGCGCCACCGATCTGGTCGACCTGGACCAGCACTGCGTCCGCGTCGCAGTCCAGGGCGACCGACTTGACCCATTGCTCGTGGCCGGAGGTGGCGCCCTTGACCCAGTACTCCTGCCGGCTGCGGCTCCAGTAGGTGCAGCGGCCGGTCGTGAGGGTCAGGTGCAGCGCCTGGTCGTCCATCCAGCCGACCATCAGCACCTCGCCGGAGTCGAACTGCTGGGTCACCGCGGCGAACAGGCCGTGCTCGTCCCGCTTGAGCCGGGCCACGATGGCCGGGTCCAGGTCGGTGGGGCGGACAGGGCCGGCGAGGGTCTCGGACATGGTGCTGATTCTGCCTGTGC
>JAWWOM010000301.1:0-8345 GCA_033851655.1 Frankiales bacterium | reverse complement strand
CCGCCGACCGACGTCACCCTCGGCGACGAGACGATGGAGCTGCTGGCGTACGGGGACGTGGAGGGCGCCAAGGCGCGCCACGACGGCTCGGCCGACCGCTCGACGCCACCCGCGGACACCATGCAGGACTGAAGTTGAAGCGTCAAGGAATCGGCGTACCGTAGAGGTATGACCTCCTCCGCCCTCAACCTCGACGGCCCGACGGACGACCCGAACGAGGAGCCGCGCTGGCTCGACGCCGACGAACGAGCCGCCTGGCTGGCCCTCAGCGGAGTCCTGATCCGGCTGCCGTCAGCCCTCGACGCGCAGCTGGAGCGCGACGCCGGGCTGAGCAACTTCGAGTACCTCGCCCTGGCGATGCTGTCCGAGACCCCCCACCACACGCTGCGGATGAGCCAGCTCGCGGTGCTCACCAATGGTTCGCTGTCCCGGCTCTCGCACGTCGCCAAGCGGCTCGAGCGGCAGGGCTTCATCCGGCGCGAGCCCGGCGCGGACGACGGGCGCTTCATCAACGCGGTGCTCACCGACGAGGGCATGGCCAAGGTCGTCGCCACCGCGCCGGGCCACGTGGCGCATGTCCGCAACCTGGTCATCGACGCGCTCACGCCCGCCCAGCTGGACAGCCTGCGCGAGATCGGCCGGGCGATCCTCGAGGCGATCGACCCGGGCGCGCCGTTCGACCCGGCGGCGCAGACCCGGCCCTGACCTGGTGCCGGTCAGATCGGGTCCCGCCGCCGGAACACGTCCCGTACGCACATGACGGCGAGCGTCGGCACGACGACCGCCGCCGCCCCGATCAGCAGCCCGCCGTGCACGCCGGTCACGGCCACCAGCGGACCCATGACGGCCAGCCCGATCGGCTGCAACAGGAACGAACCCATCGCGTCGTAGGCGCTGACCCGGGACAGCGCCTGAGGCGGGATCTCCCTGGCCATCGTGGTCTCCCACATGACGCCGAACAGCGCCTCACCCAGGCCGCCGAGGAACGAGAAGAGGAGCAGCCAGCCCAGCGCGAGCGGGTCGTACAGCGCGAGCAGGATGCCGGCGTCCACCAGGATCCCGATCGAGGCGACCAGCAGCGGCCGGGAGATCTTCCGCCGGCGGTGGACAAGCAGGAAGGCAGCGACGACGCTGCCGGCGCCGTTCACCGACAGGATCCAGCCCCAGGCCGCCGGGCCGCCGAGATGGGCCTTGGCGATCACCGGACCGAGCACCAGCTGCGCGCTGCGGCCGAACCCGACCACGACCGCGAACTGCGCCACGATCGCCCACAACCAGGTTCGGGAACGGAACTCCTGCCAGCCCTCGCGCAAGTCACCCAGCATCGTCGCGGGGGGCGGCGGCAGGTGAGGCACCCGCAGCCCCACCGTCAGCGCAGCACTGATCGCGAAGGTGACCGCGTCGGCGACCAGGGTCCACCCCGGGCTGGTCACGGCGGCGATGAAGCCGCCGAGGGCACCTCCGACGATGGACGCGAAGTTCCGCGAGAGCCCCATGTAGGCGAAGGCCTTCGGGAACACCTCGGCGCTGACCGTGTGCGGCAGAAGTCCTTGGGCAGCAGGGAAGAAGAACGCATTGGCCGCCCCGGCGAGGAACTGCAGCGCGACCAGCCACGGCAGGGAGTGGGAGCCCGCGAGCACCATCACCCCGGTGGCCAGCTGAGCCACCCCGCAGACGGTGTCCGCGGCCACCATGACCAGCTGCCGGGGCAGCCGGTCGGCCAGCACGCCACCGATCAGCAGAAAAAACGCGAACGGCGCGATCCGGGCCGCCAGCACGACGCCGAGGTCGGTCGTGCTGCCGGTCGCGGCGAGCACGGCGAAGGACAAGCCGACCGGAGCCATCGCGGTTCCGACCAGCGACGCCGTACGGGCGCCGAAGAGCAGCCGGAAGTTGCCGTACGCGAACGGCCCACCCCGCTCACCCGGTCGCATGCGTCACATCATGGCAGCGCCACTCACCGGCGCGAGCGGTTGCCCAGTGCGCGGGTCAGGCCAGCTCGGCGATCTCCGCCGTCGCCTGCCGCTCGAACTGGGTGCGGTAGAGCTCGGTGTAGAGGCCGGCCGCGACCAGCAGCTCCTCGTGGGTGCCCCGCTCCACGATCCGGCCGTCGTCGATCACCAGGATCTGGTCGGCCTCCCGGACGGTGGAGAGCCGGTGCGCGATGACGATCGACGTGCGTCCCGCGAGGGCGCTCGACAGTGCCCGTTGCACGGCCGCCTCCGACTCGCTGTCGAGGTGCGCCGTCGCCTCGTCGAGGATGACGATGCCGGGCGCCTTGAGCAGCAGCCGGGCGATGGCGATCCGTTGCTTCTCGCCGCCGGACAGGCGGTAGCCCCGGTCTCCCACCACGGTGTCCAGCCCGTCCGGCAGCGAGTCGACCAGGTCGCTGATCTGCGCCGACCGCAGGGCCTCCAGCAGCTGCCCGTCGGTGGCGTCCGGGCGGGCGTAGAGCAGGTTGGAGCGGATCGTCTCGTGGAACAGGTGGGCGTCCTGGGTGACCACGCCGATCGCGTCGCGCAGCGACTGCAGGGTCGCGTCGCGGACATCGAGGCCACCGACGAGGATCGAGCCCTCCTGCACGTCGTACATCCGGGTCGGCAGCTGGGAGATCGTGGTCTTGCCGGCGCCGGACGGGCCGACCAGGGCGACCAGCTGGCCCGGCTCGGCGACGAACGACACGTCGTGCAGGACGTCGTACGAGGGCGCGTTGTCGAGCACCGCGACGTCTTCGAGAGAGGCGAGCGACACCTCGGCGGCGGTCGGGTAACGGAACCGGACGTTGCGGAACTCGACCGTACGGGCGTCGGCCGGAACCGCTGTGGCGTCGGGCTTCTCGGCGATCATCGGCGGCAGGTCGAGGATCTCGAAGACCCGCTCGAAGCTGACCAGTGCGGTCATCACGTCGACCCGGACGTTGGACAACGCGGTGAGCGGACCGTAGAGCCGGCCGAGCAGTGCTGACAGCGCGACGATCGTGCCGATGGACAGGCCGTGCCTGATGTTCAGCCAGCCGCCGAGACCGTAGACGACCGCGGTCGCCAGGGAGGCCACCAGGGTCAGCGCGGTGAAGAACGTCCGCCCGTACATCGCCGACGTGATCCCGATGTCGCGCACCCGTCCGGCCCGGCTGGAGAAGGACTGCGCCTCCTCGTCCGGGCGGCCGAACAGCTTGACCAGCAAGGCCCCCGAGACATTGAACCGCTCGGTCATCGTGGAGTTCATCGAGGCGTTGAGCTGGTATGACTCGCGGGTGATCGCCTGCAACCTGGTGCCGACCCGCTTGGCGGGGATCACGAAGACCGGCAGCATCACCAGGGACACCACGGTGATCTGCCACGACAGGTTGAGCATCACCACAACGGTGGTGGCGAGCAGGATGACGTTGCTGACGACGCCGGACAGGGTCGAGGTGAACGCCTGCTGCGCGCCGAGGACGTCATTGTTCAGCCGGCTGATCAGGGCACCGGTCTGTGTACGGGTGAAGAACGCGATCGGCATCCGCTGGACGTGGTCGTAGACCTGGGTGCGCATGTCGTAGATCAGGCCCTCGCCGATGCGGGCTGAGTACCAGCGTTGGGCCAGCGACAGGCCCGCGTCGAACACCGCCAGCCCGGCAACGGCCAACGCGATGCCGTAGACGAGGCTGAGCCGGCGCTGCGGCAGTGCGGTGTCGATGAGGGACCGGAACAGCAGCGGCGTCGCGACACTGACCAGCGCGTCCAGCACGACGGTGACCAGGAAAACGCTCAGCGCCCTGCGATAGGGCCGGGCGAAGCCCCAGACCCGCGCGACCGTACCCGCCGCCAACCGCTTCTTGCCCACCGAAGGGTCACGGGTGAACGAGCGCAGGGTACGGAAACCGGCAGCATCCATGATGGCTCCTCAGCCTACCGGCTCGGTGGCACATCCGGCAGCGCCCGCTGAGGCGCCGGGCTCAGGTCAGCGCGCCGGGCGGCGTGCCAGCAGCAGGAACAGCGCGCCCACCCCGAGCAGCGCAACCCCGCTGCCGGAGAGGGCGCTGCTGTCGAGACCGGTGGAGGGCAGGCTCGTGCCCACGGTCACCGTGATCGTCGCCCCCGTGTTCTGGTCGAAGGTGTCGGTCACCGAGTAGTGCAACGGGGTGGCCCTCCCGCTGAAACCGGGATCCGGGGTGAAGACCACGCCGCTGCCGTCGACCGCGTAGGTGCCCTGGCCGGGCACGGTGACGTTCTTGACCGGCTTGCCGGTGGCCGGGTCGGTCAGCGTGATCGACCCGGTGACGAAGGTCGCACCCTTGCTGGCCTGGTCGTTGGTCAGCACGTTGACGACGACCGGGGTGTTCTTCGTCGTGGACGCGGTGTCGTTCACCGCCGAGGGCCCTGGGCTGATCGTGACCGTGAGCGTCGCGCCGGTGCGCTGGCCGAAGGTGTCCAGCTCGGTGTAGCCGAGTGGTGTGGTGATGCCGGTGAACCCCGGGACCGGTTGGAACGACACGGTGCCGTCGGAGTGGACGGTCCAGCTGCCCTCGCCCGGGACGGTCACCGAGGTCACCGGCTTGCCGGTCACCGGGTCGGTGAGCCGCAGCGAGCTGGGCACCAGGGTGGAGGCGGGGTTGCCGCCGACCCCGGGGCTCGGCGTGTCGTTGGCCTGCGGGGTCAGGCTGACGGTCTGGCCGGCGTGCCCGCTGCCGTGGTCGGACTTGGCACCGGGGCCGGGGCCGATGGTGACGACGATGTCGGCACCGGTCGGCTGCCCGTCGGTGTCCGTGATGGTGTAGCCGACGGCCGGGGTCGGCCCGTGGAACCCGTACACCGGCTTGAACGTGACCACGCCGCCGGTGCCGACGGTGAAGGTGCCGGTGCCGGCGATGGTGACGGACGTGACCGGCTTGCCGGTCCTGGGGTCGGTGAGCCGCAGCGTGGTGGTGTCGAAGGTGGCCCCCGGGCCGGAGGTGTCGCGGCTAGGAGTGTCGCGGCTAGGAGTGTCATTGGCGAGTGGGTGCAGGACGACGGTCTGGCCGGCGTGGCCGGAGCCGCGGTCGTCCACGGCCTTGGGCCCGGGGAACACGGTGACCGTGTCGACGGCCGTGGTCGTCTGGCCGGCCGCGTCGGTGACCGTGTAGCTGAAGGTCGTCGTCCCCACGTAGCCCGGCGGCGGGGTGTAGACGATCTGCCCGTTGACGATCCTGGTGGTGCCGGTGCCGGCCGGCGGCTGGCCGACCAAGGTGATGCGCAGCCCCGTACCCCTGTCGTTGTCCACCGACGGCAGCGTCACCGGCACCCCCTCGGGGGTACGGGCACTGTCCGGCTTGGCGAGCGGCGTGACCGTGAGCGAGACGGTCGTGGTCGCGGTCCGGCCGGCGTTGTCGGTGATCGTGTAGCTGAACGAGTCGGGTCCGGTGTAGCCCGGCACCGGCGAGTAGGTGTAGGACCCGTCGGGCCCGACGGTGACCGTGCCGTGGCCGGGGCTCGTGCTGGCGGTCACCGTGATGGACGTGCCGGAGTCGTTGGCCAGGACGCTGCTCGTGGCGGGCATGTGCAACGGGGTGTCGACGGGCGTGGTCCCGTGGTCAGGCGTAGCCGCCGGAGGGGGGCCGGAGCCGGCGACGATGTTGAGCGGCGCCAGGATCGTCGTGCTCGGGTAGAAGACCCAGGTGTCCAGGCCCTTCACGTCACCGAAGGAGCCGGTACAGACGGTGTTGGTGTTGCCCCCCGCGTCGGTACCGAACGCCCGCTGGGTCGAGGTCGAGACGTAGCCGTTCTCCGGGTCGCTGTGGTTGGTGGCCGGCGGATTGGTGCCGCACAGCGAGGCGCCGGGCGTGCCGACGTCCGAGCCGCCGGCGCCGAGGGTGTGGTAGCCGCGGTCGTCGTAGAACGCCGTGCTGCAGGCCGGGTTGCCGAAGGGGCAGCTGCCGCCCGGTGGGTTGAGCAGGGTGAAGCTGGGGCCGCCCCTGGTGGAGTTCTCGGCGTCGATCATCGGGAAGTGGTACTCCCCGTTGTGCAGCCGCGCCCGCACCTGGTAGTTGATGCCGACCGGGAAGTCGTTGCCCTCGTTGTCCTTGCCGTCCCAGCTCACCGTGTTGGCGCCCACCGGCCGGTCGCCGCGGAGCACCCGGTTGACCGGGTTGCCGGGGTCGAAGTTCGCGCCGTCACGCGAGATCACGAACTCGTACTGGGCGGGCACGTTCTCGCTGTAGCTGAAGGTGCCGCCGGCCCCGATGGCCGAGTAGTTGCCGGCGATGCTGCCCTGGAAGCTCAGGCCGGTCATGATCGGGGCGACCGGCGTGATCGGGATGCCGAGGGCAGCGAGCGTCTGGTCGGACAGCGGGGTGAACGACAACGGGTACTGCGGCGGGGCGAAGGTCACGCCGCCGGCCAGGGTGGTCAGCTGCCCGGTGTTCGTGGTCCCGTACGCGTCGTGGTCCAGCGGTGTCACACCGTCCGCGTCGAGGAACCCCCGCTGGTTGCCGTAGAGCAGGAAGCCGTTCGGGTCCAGGCCGTTGGTGTCCGTGCGGTACTTGAAGCCGTCGGTCGTGGTGACGTAGAACACCTGGTTGACCGGGCGGGCGTTGCCGCCGGTGAAGGCGGCGAGGGCGTAGGTGAACAGCCGGCCGTCGATGTCCGTGACGCTGGCCGCGTCGGCACGGACGGTGACGTCCCAGGCCGCGATGCTGGAGCCTTGCGTCGTGTCGAAGTTGCCGGCGGCGGCCATCGTGATGTCGGCCGTCGGACCCCCGTCGGCGTTCGAGCTCACGCCGGCGGTGCCGTACATCGCCACGTTGTAGATGCCGGTCGTCGGGGCGGTGTAGGTGCACGGGACGTAGCCGCCGGTGTTGCCGAGGCCGTCGGCGGAGCGCGGCCCGAGCAGCTCCAAGCCCCGCGAGGTGATCTGGCCCTGGCCCACCGTGCCGGTCGCCGCACGCTGGGCCGAGCAGGTGAACCCGTTGCTGCCGGGGACGACCGTCGGCAGCGTCGCCGCCTGGGTGTCGGTGACCACGCCGGGGTCGAAGATCAGGATGTCGCCGGAGCCGATCCCCATGGCCGAGGACCCGGTCTCGATGACCTCGCCGGCTTTGGCGAACAGCGAGAACACGGTGCGCCGCAGGATGGCGCCGCCGCCGGGCGGCCCGTAGGCGTTGGTCCGCCACTCGATCGAGGCACGGCAGGAACCGCCGGCGGAGTTCGCCGCGCAGGACGCGTTGACCGGGTAGAGGTGGCGGCTGCCGTCCGCGGAGGCCGGGCCGGCTGTTCCGGCCACGGTGGCGCAGCTGAAGGCGGCTGCGAGGAACCCGAGCAGCATCCCGGTGCGACGTCCCCGCATCAACGCTCCCGCTTCAGCCGTCCTCGATCTTGCTGACGCTAGCGGAAGATCACCCTCCGGCGCGGGGGAACGCACCGTTCGCTGTCAGGTTTCTGTGCGCTGGTCCCCGGCTGGGCGCAGGTCGGCGAGCCGGCGCAGCTGCGCGGCACGCTCGGCGGCGAGCTGCTCGGTCCGGGTGCTGCGAAGGGCCCCGAGCAGCAGTGCCTTCAGCTCGCGTACGGCGTCCCGGTCCGGCGCGAGCAGTTCTGCGACGAGCCGCTCGACCTCGCCCGCGAGCTGGTCCGGCGCGGCCATCCGCTGCGCCAGACCGAGGTCGTAGGCCTCCTTGCCGGTCAGCCGCCGGCCGGTGGCAGCGAGCTCGAGCGCCCGCCCGTAGCCGACCGCCGAGACCAGCGCTGCGCTGCCCCCGAGGTCGGGCACCAGCCCCAACGTCACCTCGGGCAGCGCGAGCACGGCGTCAGCGGTCACGATGCGCAGGTCACAACCGAGGGCGAGCTGCAGCCCGGCGCCCAGCGCATGCCCGTGCACCGCGGCAATGGACACGAAAGCCGGGTCGGTGGTCCAGTCGAATGCCTGCTGGTACGCACGCAGGTCCGCCTCAGAGGGCGGCTCAGCGGCCAGCAGAGCCGGGAGGTCACGGGTGTCGAGGCCGGAGGAGAACGACCGGCCGGCGCCGCTGATGACGACGACCCGGACCGATCCGGGCACAGAGCGGCGAACCTCCCGGAGGGCACGCCACAACTCGGGCGACTGAGGATTGTGCCGGACCGGTAGGCTCAACCTGAGGTCGAGCCTGAGGGGCGCGTCCTCGGGACCGGACCACTCGGCCGCCAGCCCGGCGGCGAGCCACCCGGCCGCTGACCGACTCACCCGCGCCCCGCGGCAGCGTCGTGCTCGAAGCGGTCGCGAGGCGGCGGGATCAGGCGGACTTGGCCTTTCCCCTGGTGGCTCCGCCGCGCCCGCGCAGGGCGGCCCCCGACTCGGTGAGGATCCGGTGGACGAAGCCGTAACTGCGGCCCGTGCTCTCGGCCAGCGACCGGATG
>JAWWOM010000114.1:0-4595 GCA_033851655.1 Frankiales bacterium | reverse complement strand
CCAGGTAGGCCACCGCCCAGACGACCGCCGTCAGCAGGAACGCCGCGTTGACCAGCAGCAGCGTGGCGCCGCCGATCGTGCCGGAGTGCAGCGACTGGCCCAGCCTGGTGGCCAGGTCGAGGTGGGTCAGCAACATCAGGACGACCAGGCCGGTGGCCACGACGAGCTGGGACAGCACGGCGATCGAGCCGGTCCGGAGGCAGACGCCCACCGTCCGGGGCAACCGGGCCAGCACCCGGTGACCGAGCCGGTCCTGCCGCAGCGCCCCGAGGGTCCCGCACACCATCGCCATCGCCCAGGGCACCAACAGGCTCTGCAGCGGTGCCGGCCGGACCAGGGTCGAGGTGGTCATCCCGGCGACGATGCCGGCGATGGCCGCGTAGCCCGCCGCCATCCCACCGATCGCCAGCCAGCCGTCGCGCCAGCTGTGGATGCCGACAACCCTGGCCAGCGAGGCGCCGGCCCGGAACAGCAGCAGAGCCGGCAACAGGAACAGGCCGAGCGGCACGATACCGAGGTGCACCGAGGGCAACGGGCCGACGGCCAGCCCGACGTGCTGGCTGAGCAGCCAGGTCGCTGCGGCGATCCGCAGCGCGCCTGCCGCCCCCGAGGATCCGCCGGAGGCCGCCCACGCCGCCATCACGACGACCGTGGCGCCGACCAGGCCCATCGCCGCCGCCCAGGCAGCGGACGCCAGCGCCGCGGTCAAGGTCGCCCGGCGCCCGTACGGGGCCGTCGGCGAACGCGCGACAGTCGTACGGTCCGCGAGGTCGGTCACGCCACTACTCTGGCAGCCGAGCCGGGTCTGCCCCGGCTTCGACGCGCCCACCAGGTACGCCCGCTTCACGACGTCCGCCTGCCCAGGAGAGCACGATGAGCGCACAGCCGCCGTACCGGCCGCCGACCTCCCCACCACCCGGCTACCCGCCGCGGCGGTCCGGCCGCGGACCCGTGATCGCCGGCGCGGTCGTCGCCCTGGTGATCGTCGGTGCGCTGGGCTACTGGCTCGGTGGCCGCGGCACCGGCACACCCTCTGCCGGCCAGGCGTCGCCGACGGTGACGGCGAGCGCGCCTGCCGCCAGCGGCGTTCCGTCTCCCGCGGCCTCTCAGCAGCCTTCGGCCGCCGCCCCCACCAGCGGTGCGGCCGCGACCAGCGCGTCACCCACCAGGACCTCGACCGCAGCCCCCATCACGTCAGCGACCCAGAGTCACAGCGCGAGCCCCACCGTGACGCCGTTCAGCCATCCCGACCCGGACTTCGGCTATGTCACCGGGGTCAGCACGAGCGGTTCGGTCACCAGGCTCTCGTTCGACCGGGCGACGCGGGAGACCGGCGCCGCAGCCGCATCCGCGGCGGCTGCCCACGGCCAGACCGTCCAGGACGACTACTTCATCGTGAACGACAACAAGCTGATCCGTACCTTCGAGCTGTCGCCGTCGGTCGTCGTCATGGGCAGCGGCAACCTCGTGGGTGAGGTCGGGCCAAAGGCGTCGACGCTGGCGGCCCTCGAGGCCTGGGTCAAGGCCAACCCCGCACTGCGGCTGCCGGTGAACCTGACCTACGACGCTACGGGCAAGGTCACCAAGATCACCGAGGTCTACTTTCCCTGAACGCCGAAACGCCCTCCCCGCACGGCGTGCGGGGTAGGGCGTCGGGCCTGGTGCTGGGTGAAGGGTCAGGCGGGAGGCGGCGGAGGGATGGAGTCGTCGAGCGTGTAGTCACCGGCAGGTGTCCCGGTCGCGGCCGGGTAGGTCGCGGGTGGCGGGGTGCTGCCGTAGACCGGCGGCGCGGGCGGTGCCCCCGTCATGCCAGGAGTCCGGTTGGCCTGCATCGCCTTGAAGTCGGGCATGACCTCGCCCGACTTCCTGAACAGCAGGAACGCAGCCACCGCCTGGGCGATGAGCAGCAGGAACAGCAGGTAGCCGCCCCACTTCACGCCATAGGAGTATCCGGGAAAGCTGGCGTGCTGATAAGTCAGCTCACGGACGATGACGATGACCGTGCCGAGCGCCGAAAGGGCGAACGTGAGCAGATTGACCCCGACCGCCATCTTCGGCAGGCTGGCTGCGGCAAAGACCCGGACCGCAGCGATCACGGTGGCGGCGAGCACCAACAGCATGCCGAGCGCCGCCAGGCCGTGCCAGGCGCTGATCGAGCTGCTCCCACCGCCGAGCCCCTTGACATTGACACTGACACCCCAGATCGGGAAGAAGATCGAGACGATCAGGCCGAGCACTCCCGCGCCCAGCACCACTTGATCCAGGCGGTCCAGGTTCTTCAGATCATCTGTTGTCGGCATGGCCACAACCCCCAGGCGTTTGGTGACGGAACGTGTGAGCGCATGGTGATCCCTTAGCAGCTGCTAAGCAAGCACCAGCGGCCCACACGAGTTCCCCGTCACAGAGCGTGCGCGCCGCTCCGTGATACCAGGTCCCGGTGGGTCAGCGGCTGCGCATGATCTCCGACATGATCCGGGCGGTCTCGCTGGGGGTGCGGCCCACCCGTACGCCGGCCTTCTCGAGGGCTGCCTGCTTGGCCTCGGCGGTGCCTGATGAGCCCGACACGATGGCGCCGGCGTGACCCATCGTCTTGCCCTCGGGAGCGGTGAAGCCGGCGACGTAGCCCACCACCGGCTTGGTCACGTTGGCCTCGATGTAGGCCGCGGCCCGCTCCTCTGCGTCGCCACCGATCTCGCCGATCATGACGATCGCGTCCGTGTCCGGGTCGTCCTGGAAGGCCTGCAGCGCATCGATGTGCGTCGTGCCGATGACCGGGTCGCCGCCGATGCCGACGCAGGTCGAGAAGCCGAAGTCGCGCAGCTCGTACATCATCTGGTAGGTCAGCGTGCCGCTCTTGCTGACCAGGCCGATGCGCCCGGGCGGGGTGATGTCGGCCGGGATGATGCCGGCGTTGGACGCACCCGGCGAGGCGATGCCGGGACAGTTGGGGCCGATGATGCGGGTCGCGTTGCCCTTGCTGGTGGCGTAGGCCCACACCTCGGTCGAGTCGTGTACGGGCACCCCCTCGGTGATGATGACGCACAGCGGGATGCCGGCGTCGATGGCATCGACGACCGCCGACTTGACGCCCTTGGGAGGCACGAAGACGACCGAGACGTCGGCACCGGTGGCGGCCATCGCCTCGCCGACAGTGTTGAACAGGGGCAGCCCCTCGAAGTCCTGGCCGCCCTTGCCGGGGTTGACGCCCGCGACGACCGTGCTGCCGGCGGCGAGCATCCGGCGGGTGTGCTTGCTGCCCTCACGGCCGGTCATGTTCTGGACGAGGATGCGGCTCTGCGCCGTCAGCCAGATCGCCATGTCAGTTCCCCTTTGCGGCGAGCTCGGCCGCCAGGCGAGCGGCTCCGTCCATCGTGTCGACCCGCTGGATGAGTGGATTGCCTGCGCCGTCGAGGATTGCCCGGCCCTCGTCGGCGTTGTTGCCGTCGAGCCGGACGACGAGCGGCTTGTCCAGCGTCTCGCCGCGCTCCTCGAGCAGGGCGAGCGCGCTGACGATGCCATTGGCCACCGCGTCGCAGGCGGTGATGCCCCCGAAGATGTTGACGAACACCGACTTGACCGCAGGGTCGGACAGCACGATCTCGAGGCCGGCGGCCATCACCTCGGCAGAGGCACCGCCGCCGATGTCGAGGAAGTTGGCCGGCTTGACGCCGCCGAACTCCTCGCCGGCGTAGGACACGACGTCGAGGGTGCTCATGACCAGCCCGGCGCCGTTGCCGATGATGCCGACCTCGCCGTCGAGCTTGACGTAGTTGAGGTCGCGCTCCTTGGCCCTCTGCTCCAGCGGGTCGTCGGCCGACGGGTCGGCAAACTCCGCGAACTCGGGGTGCCGATAGAACGCGTTGTCGTCGAGGGTCACCTTGCCGTCGACCGCGACGATCTCCCCGGCTCCGTTGAGGATCAACGGATTGACCTCGACCAGCGTCGCGTCGCCCTTGACGAACGCCTCCCACAAGCTGGCCAGCACCTCGCCGGCCTGGTCCAGCACCGCCTCCGGGAGGCGACCGGCCACGGCGATCTCCCGGCCCTTGGCGGCGTCGACGCCCACCAGCGGGTCGATCGGGATCTTGGCCAGCGCCTCGGGGCGCTCGACTGCCAGCTCCTCGATCTCCATGCCGCCCTCGACGGAGCACATGGCGAGGAAGCTGCGGTTGGAACGGTCCAGCAGGTAGGAGATGTAGAACTCCTGCCGGATGTCACTGGCCGGCTCGATGAGCACCTTGTGGACGACGAGGTCCTTGATCGTCATGCCGAGGATGTCGCCGGCCCGGGCAGCGGCCTCGTCGGCGCCGTCGGCAACCTTGACGCCACCGGCCTTACCGCGACCACCGGCCTTGACCTGGGCCTTGACCACGACCCGGCCGCCGATGGCCTCTGCGGCCTCGCGCGCCTGCTGCTCGGTCGTGGCCACCCGCCCGGCCGGCACGGGGACCCCGTACGAACCGAACAGCTCCTTGGCTTGGTGCTCGAACAGATCCACGCAGACCGCCTCGTCTTCGCCGTGTAGCCAGGGCAGGCCCTCTCAGGCCGCAGCCGAGCCTATCCGGTCAGCTCCGAGCGGGGCCGGGCGGGACATC
>JAWWOM010000111.1:0-2861 GCA_033851655.1 Frankiales bacterium | reverse complement strand
TCACAGGTGGCGCGCCCACCAGTCGAGGATCGCGTCGAAGCGGGCGATCCGGTGGCTGGGCAGCCCGGAGCGGGACAGCTCGTGGCCCTCGCCGGGGAACAGCAGCATCTCGGCCTCGACCCCGTTGCGCCGCAGCCGTACGAACAGCCGCTGCCCCTGCTCGAGCGGACAGCGCCAGTCGTTCTCGGAGTGGATGACCAGCACCGGCAGGTCGATCTTGTCGGCGTGGGTCAGCGGCGACTGGTCGCGCAGCTTGTCCGGGTCGGTGCCGATGTAGAGGTCGCCGAAGATCCAGCCGATGTCGCTGGTGCCCTCGAAGCTGTCCCACGCGGTCAGTGCCCGCTCGACGATCGCTGCCTTGAATCGCGTCGACCCCTCGTGGGCCGCCAGCCACGCTGACATGTAGCCGCCGTACGAGCCGCCCATCACCCCCACCCGGTTCGGGTCGAGCCCCGGTTCGCTCAGTGCGCGGTCGAGGAGAGCCATCAGGTCCGCCCGGTCGCGGTTGCCCATGTCGCCGACGATCGCCCGGCCGTGCGCCTCGCCGTAGCCGGAGGATCCGCGCGGATTGCCCATCACCACTGCATAACCGGCCGAGGCATAGACCTGCGCCTCGTCGAACAACGTGTACCCGTACTGGGTGAACGGGCCGCCGTGGATCACCAGGAGCACGGGGTGCGGCCCGTCTCCCTCCGGCCGGACCAGCCAGCCGTGCACCGGGTAGCCGTCGGAGGAGCGGGTGGTCAGCTCCTGCATCGGCAGCAGCGTCGTGCCCTCACTCAGGGCGCGGCCGAAGTTGGTCCGTTGCACCCACTCACCGTCCCGGAGGACGAACACCTCGCCCATCGAGTCGGGTGCACCGATGATTGCTGCGATCACGTCACCTGCGGCGGCGAAACCCTTGACCTGCCGGTGTTGTGGGCTGAGGACGACCGGCTCCGAGCCGTCGTACGGGACCCTGACGAGCTGCACGGAACCACGCCTGGCCGACAGCGCGAGCAGCCCGCGCGGGGTGGCGGCGAACATCGGTTCGGCTCCCCAATCGAGGAGCTCGCAGGTCTCGGAATCGGTGAGCCGGCGTGGCACCCCGCCCTCCGGCAGGGCGAAGATCCCTGGCGTGCGCCCGGCCTCGTCCAGCTCGTCCAGGCCAAGTACGTAGAGCGTGCCGTCCCAGAGCAGGGCGTCGGAGGCGATGAACTGGCCTCCGGTGAGCTGCCGCGCCGCCCCGCCTTCGGCCGGCACCAGGTAGGCCTCGTTGGCCAGCGTGTCCTCCCGGTCCTCCCGCCAGGGGGCCAGGACCAGCTCGGTGCCGTCAGGCGACCAGGCCGGCGTACGGTGCCCGAGGTCCTCGGTCGTGACCTGGAGCGGTTCCGCCCCCTCGGCGTACGGGTCGAGGACGAAGACATGGACCGGCCGGTCACGCTGGAACCCGACTCCGTCATGGCGGTAGCGCATCGTGGTGATCCGCCGTGGAGCCTCCTTGCCGGCCGGCCTGGCGTCCGTGCCCTGCTCGTACCGGCCTTCCTCAGGAACCTTTGCCGCGTAGGCGATCCGGGTCGAGTCCGGCGACCAGACCGGCCGCTCGGCGCCGAGCCGGTGCTCGTGCAGCGGCCGCGGCTCACCGCCGTCGGCCGGCATCACATGCAGCTGCGACGGGGTGTCGTCGCCGCCCCGGAGAAACGCGATGGACCGGCCGTCCGGCGACCAGGCCGGCTCGCCGTCCTTGTCACCGAAGGTGAGCTGCCGGACCGGCTCGATGCCGGTCAGGTCGACCCGCCACAGCTGCGATCGGTAGCCGTCCGCGGCCAGGTCTGGCCGGCTGACGGCAACCACGGCCCAGCGGCCGTCCGGCGACAGGGTCGGGACGCCTGGAACACGGACAAGGGCGAGATCGCGAGGCAACATGACCTGGACCCTATGCCCGGATGGCCGCATCAGGCAGCCCCCCCGATCGCCGATCTTGAGCCCATGACCGTGTCACGTCGCCTCCGCCAACCGGCGGCCCTGCTCTGCGCGTCCGCGATCACCGGCGCGGCCGCCCTGACCAGCTCCGGCGCGGCGTCAGCCGCAACCGCCGTCAAGGTGAACCACGTCCCCGGCACCACCTGCCCGCGGTTCCCCGCGGACAGCGTCTGGCACGCCGACATCTCCAAGCTGCCGCTGAACGCGCACTCCAAGGCGTGGATCGCGAACATGAGCGGCGCCACCCGGCGGCTGCATCCCGACTTCGGCCCCTCCTACGGTGCCCAGCCGGTCCCGTACGGGATCCCGGTCACCGTGGTGAAGGCGGGTCATGCCAAGGTCACCGTGCGCTTCGACTACGCCGGCGAGAGCGACAAGGGCCCGTACCCGCTCGGCAAGGACACCAAGGTCGAGGGCGGCCTCAACTCCGGCGGCGACATGCATGCGATCGTGGTGGACGCCTCAACCTGCAGGCTCTACGAGACCTGGGACACGCAGAAGACGTCAGCCGGCTGGACCGCCGGCTCAGGCGCGATCTGGTCGCTGACCTCGGACAAGCTGCGGCCGGCCGGCTGGACCTCCGCCGACGCCGCCGGGCTGCCGATCATGCCGGGACTGCTCTCGTACGACGAGGTGAAGGCCGGCAGGGTCGACCACGCGATCCGGTTCACGACCGACGTGACCGACCGGACCTATCTGTGGCCGGCGCGGCACCAGGCCGGTGGCGTGAGCAACCACAACTTCCCGCCGATGGGCGCGCGGTTCCGGCTCTCGGCGCACTACAACCCGGCCGGGTTGGCGCCGGCGACCAAGGTCGTGGTCAAGGCGATGCAGCACTACGGGCTGATCCTCGCCGACAACGGCTCGCCGTGGTACTTCCAGGGAACGGCCGACAACCG
>JAWWOM010000092.1:0-3025 GCA_033851655.1 Frankiales bacterium | reverse complement strand
GACTTCGACGAGCGCCGGCGCGGCGACATGATCCGCTACGCCACCGAGAAGTACGGCGAGGAGCGGGTCGCCCAGATCATCACCTACGGCACGATCAAGGCCAAGCAGGCGGTCAAGGACTCCTCCCGGGTCCGGGGCTACCCGTTCGCTCTCGGCGACAAGATCACCAAGGCGATGCCGCCGGCGGTGATGGGCAAGGATGTTCCGCTGGGCGGCATCTTCGACCCTGCCCACCCGCGCTACGCCGAGGCCGGGGAGTTCCGCTCGCTCTACGAGTCCGACGTCGACGTCCGTACGGTGGTCGACACGGCGCGGGGCCTCGAGGGACTCAAACGGCAGTGGGGGGTGCACGCGGCCGGCGTGATCCTGTGCCGCGAGCCGCTGCTGGACGTCATCCCGATCCAGCGTCGCGATCAGGACGGCGCCATCATCACCCAGTTCGACATGGGTGCGTGCGAGTCCCTCGGGTTGCTCAAGATGGACTTCCTCGGCCTGCGCAACCTGACCATCCTCGACGACTGCGTCGCCAACATCGAGGCCAACCGAGGCGAAAAGCTGGTCCTGGAGGACCTCGATCTCGACGCGGACGCCAACGCCTATGACCTGCTCGGGCGCGGCGACACCCTCGGCGTGTTCCAGCTCGACGGTGGCGGGATGCGCTCGCTGCTGCGGATGATGCGGCCCACCTCCTTCGCCGACATCTCCGCCCTGATCGCGCTCTACCGGCCAGGGCCGATGGGCGCCAACGCCCACATCGACTACGCCGACCGCAAGAACGGCCGCAAGCCGGTCGTCGCGATCCACCCCGAGCTGGCCGAGCCGCTGGCGGAGATCCTGGACGAGACCTACGGGTTGATCGTCTACCAGGAGCAGGTGATGGCCATCGCCCAGCAGCTGGCCGGCTACACCCTCGGGCAGGCCGACCTGCTCCGCCGGGCGATGGGCAAGAAGAAGCGCGAGATCCTCGAGAAGGAATACCTCGGGTTCGAGGCCGGCATGAAGGCCAACGGCTACGGGGCAGGGGCGATCAAGACGCTGTGGGACATCCTGGTCCCCTTCGCCGACTACGCGTTCAACAAGGCGCACAGTGCCGGCTACGGCGTGGTGTCCTACTGGACCGCGTTCCTCAAGGCCAACTACCCGGCCGAATACATGGCGGCCCTGCTCACCTCTGTCCGGGACGACAAGGACAAGAGCGCCCTCTATCTCGCCGAGTGCCGGCGGATGGGCATCAAGGTGCTGCCGCCGGACGTCAACGAGTCCGACTCCAACTACACCCCGCGCGGCACCGACATCAGGTTCGGCCTGTCGGCGATCCGCAACGTCGGCGAGAACGTCGTACGGTCCCTCGTCGCCACCCGGCGCGAGAAGGGCAGCTATGCCGACTTCCCGGACTACCTGCGCAAGGTCGAAGCGGTGGCCTGCAACAAGAAGACGGTCGATGCGTTGATCAAGGCGGGTGCCTTCGACTCGCTCGGACACACCCGCCGCGGGCTGCTCGCCGTGCACGAGACCGCCGTCGACCAGGTGATGGAGACCAAGCGGGCCGAGGCCATCGGTCAGTACGACCTGTTCGGCGGCATGGGCGACGATGCCGACGCGGCGGGCGGGGTGGCAGACGCGTTCGAGCTGGTGATCCCGGTGGGGGAGTGGGACAAGGCCGTCCTGCTCGGCTACGAGCGCGAGATGCTCGGCCTCTACGTCTCGGACCACCCGCTGTTCGGCATCGAGCACGTCATCGCCGGCGCGGTCGACTGCGGGCTGGCCGCCGTGATGGCCGACGAGACCCGGCAGGACGGCTCGATCCTCACCATCGGCGGCCTGATCACCGGCGTCCAGCGCAAGATGACCAAGAAGGGCGACACCTGGGCGATCGCCACCGTCGAGGACCTCGAGGGCGCCATCGAGGTGATGTTCTTCCCGGCCACCTATCAGCAGCACGCGGTCCACCTCACCGAGGACGCCGTGGTGCTCGTCCGGGGCCGGCTGGACAAGCGGGACGAGACACCCAAGCTGATCGCGATGGAGATCACCGTCCCCGACCTGTCCCAAGGTCCGCGCGGCCCGGTGATCCTGACGTTGCCGGCCGCCCGCTGCACGCCACCGGTGGTCGAACGGCTCAAGGAGGTGCTGGGCAACCATCCCGGCACGACCGAGGTGCACCTGCAGCTCTCGACCGGCGCCCGTACCACCGTCCTCCGGCTCGACGACCGGCTGCGGGTCACCGCCACGCCGTCGCTGATGGGAGACCTCAAGGCCCTGCTCGGACCGGCCTGCCTCGGAGGGTGACGATGGCCAGATTCGTTCTTGTACCAGGCTTCTGGCTCGGTGCGTGGGCGTGGGACGAGGTCGCGACGTCCCTACGCGAGGCGGGCCACGACGTCGAGGCACTGACCCTGCCGGGACTCGAGTCGGTGCATGCCGACCGCTCGTCGCGTCTATGCCGCCACGGACCGCGAGCCGGCGCTGGTCCGGCGCGGGGTCTACGTCGACAGCGGGCCATTGCCGGACGGTGCAGCGGTCGGTTTCGCCGGCGATCCCGGAGCGACCGAGATCCCGCTGCCGAGCTGGGCGGAGCTGGTCGCCAACGGCACCAGCATCGATGGGCTGTCGGACGAGCAGCCGCGGAGTTCCGTTCCCGGGCGTTGCCGCACCCGGCCGGTCCGGCCAGGGACCCGCTGCGGACGGACACCCGTACTTCGCCGAGCTGTCCCACCTCGACGTCACCATCGTGGACCTGCCGACCGGCCACTGGCCGATGTGGTCCCGGCCGCAGGACCTGGCCACTGAGCTGCGCCGAGTCGCCGACTCGAGCCCGACGACGACGTCATGAGTCCTGACCTCGACGCCCAGGTCCCCGGTCGGCGGCCCGCGCTCGCCCTCCTGTCGAGCCGGGCTTTCTGAGACTGCGCTGGGGGCCGGTTTGCGGGTACGCAGGTCGGTCGGGGACGCTGGTGTGCCACCTCGTTTCGTCCCGACCACATCCTGAGGCCTGATGACCGCGACTGCGACGCCCTGCTTCGCC
>JAWWOM010000080.1:0-7913 GCA_033851655.1 Frankiales bacterium | reverse complement strand
CGCCGCGGTGAGTGCGTGCAGGCAGAAAGTTGCGAGCTCATCGGGAGCCGTGACCTGCCGTTCGTGGTCGCCTGCCGGCTTGGCGTACCGCTTGCCGTCAGTGGCGCCCGGCGCCGGATTGGTCGGCGGCCCGCTTGAGGCACTGCCGGAGCTCGGCAAGGCCAGGGAGCCCGGTTGTCCCGTCGGAGTGGACGTAGACGCGGCAGGCCAGCGCGACCGCCCGTTCCGGGTCAGGGAACAGGTCGACGCCATTGGCCATGATGGTGGGTGATCCCGGGAACCCTCGGTCCTGTGCCTGTTCGAGGCTGTCGATCACGGTGGTGGTGAACCTCTGCGCGGTGAGCCCGATGTCGTCGAGCGCCACTCGTAGCAGTTCCGACGCTGGGCCGGCGTGCGGGCAGTCAGCGATGACCAGCAGCTCGACGTCCATGCGGCCATGATGCGCTCGCCGGGCGTGAGGGGAAAGGGCCAAGACAGGGAGGTGGATTCCCATGATGTGGTGGAACCACGCAGCCTGGGCAGCCGGTGACTGGCTGGCGATGAGCCTGCCGATGGTCCTGGGTGGTGATCTCGCTCCGCACCCTCCTGCTGCTTTCAGCGATGATCGGCGGTCACCCAGGCGGTGTTGCGGAGGAGTCGCAGGCCGTTGAGGCCGACGATGACGGTGGAGCCTTCGTGGCCGGCGACGCCGAGCGGGAGCGGGAGGTGCCCGGCCAGGTCCCAGACGACCAGCCCGGCGATGATCGCTGAGGCGATCGCCAGGTTCGCGACAACGACGCCGCGGGCCCGCCGGGACAGTGCGATGACGGTGGGCAGGGTGGCCAGGTCGTCGCGGACGATGACCGCGTCGGCGGTCTGCAGCGCGAGGTCGGACCCGACCCGCCCCATAGCGACACCGAGGTCCGCCGCGGCCAGGGCCGGGGCGTCGTTGACGCCATCGCCGACGAGCAGGACGCGGGCTCCACCGGCCTGCAGGTCACGGACTCTGGTGGCTTTCCCCGCCGGGAGCAGTCCGGCGGTCACGCTGGTGATGCCGATCTCGTTGGCGAGCTGCCGGGCGGCGGGGAGGTTGTCGCCGGTGAGCAGGATCGGAGTGTTCCCGGTGAGCCGGGTCAGCGCGGCGACGGCTTGTGCGGCGTGGGGTCGGACCCCGTCGACGACGGAGAGCACCGCGGACGGGACATCGTCGATGACCACGACCACCGCGGTCCTGCCCTGTCCCTGGACAGCGGTGACGGCGGCTGCGGCACTGGCTTGCACGGACCCTGAGGGACCGGGCGGCGGCAGGATTGCGGGACTGCCGACGGCGACGGTGTGTCGGCCGACCTGGGCCGAGACGCCGCGGCCCGGTGTGGAGGAGAACGACTCTGCGGCGGCAAGCTGCAGGCCGCGTCCTGTGGCGGCGGCGACGACCGCACGTCCCAGCGGATGTTCGCTGGGTCGTTCCGCTGCGCCGGCCAGCGCCAGGACCGCGTCCAGGCTGAAACTCTGGTGCCCGAGGAGCGCGATGTCGGCGACCCGCGGGGTGCCCTCGGTGAGCGTTCCGGTCTTGTCGAACGCGACCTGGGTGATGGTGCCGAGCTGTTCCATCACGACCGCGGACTTCACCAGGACACCGTGCCGGCCGGCGTTGGCGATCGCCGCGAGCAGCGGCGGCATGGTGGCCAGCACCACGGCGCAGGGCGAGGCGACGATCATGAAGGTCATCGCGCGGAGCAGCGTCGGCCGGAACCCTGCCCCGAACGCGAGCGGGACGAGGAACAGGGCGAGGGTGACCGTGACCATCGCGACGGAGTAGCGCTGCTCGACCTTCTCGATGAACAGCTGGGTCTGCGCCTTGGTGGCGGAGGCTTCCTCGACCAGGGCGACGATCCGGGCCAACACCGACTCCCCGGCGGCTTTGTCCACCCGGACCCGCAAGGCTCCGGTGCCGTTGAGGGTGCCGGCGAACACTGCGTCGCCGACCTGCTTGAGCGCCGGCAGCGGTTCGCCGGTGATCGAGGCCTGATCGACCTCGCTCAGCCCCTCGAGCACCTGCCCGTCGGCGCCGACCCGCTCCCCGGGGCGGACCAGCACCACGTCGCCGGGCACCAGCTGCGCGGTCGAGACGGCCTCCTCGAGCTCGTCCGTGGCACCACGGCGCAGCCGGGTGGCCTGCTCCGGGGCAAGGGTGAGCAGGGCCTGTACGGAGGCCCGGGTGCGCTGGGTCGCGATCGCCTCCAACGCACCTGAGGTGGCGAAGATGACGATCAGCAGCGCCCCGTCGAGGACCTGGCCGATGCTGGCTGCCAGCACTGCGGCGACGATCATCAGCAGGTCGACGTCGAGGGTCCTCTGCCGCAGTGCCTGCAGCCCGGCGAGGCCGGGTTCCCAGCCGCCGGTGGCGTAGCAGGCCAGGTAGAGCGACCACCACAACCAGGCGGGGGCGCCGGCCAGCTCGGCCAGGCCGCCGAGGGCGAACAGGCCGGCCGCGGCCAGCGCCCACCGCGCCTCGGTCAGGCCCAGCGCCGCCCGGATCGCAGCCGGCGGCCGCGCCCCGGTCGCCTGCTTCTCGGCGGTGAGCGTGGGAAGGCGCGGGTCGGTCAGGGTGCTGGACATGCCTCCACGGTACCTGCGCATGTATGCAGACAGCCGGGAAGCCAGGTTGCTAGCCTGAGGTCATGCATGACGAGCTGCCGGAGTTCTCGATGCCGAACGAGGAGCAGGCGCACCTCGCCGCGGAGTCGTTCCGGATGCTTGCCGACCCCACCCGGGTGAAGATCCTCTGGGCCCTGCTGCAAGGCGAGTCTTCGGTCGCCTGCCTCGCCGAGCTGGTCGGTGCCGCTCCGACCGCCGTCTCGCAGCACCTGGCCAAGTTGCGGCTGTCCGGGCTGGTGAAAGGCCGCCGGGAGGGGACCTTCGTCTACTACTCCGCCGCGGATGTCCACGTCCGCAACCTGTTGGACGAGGCGCTGTTCCACGCCGACCACACCGACCGCGACCTCCCCGACCACCCCGGCAGCGACCACACCCTCGCCGCGCCATTGAGGCGTCACGGCTGACCGCGATGGCCTGGTGGCGCTGGTGAGTGCGCCCGATCAGTCGCCCCGGGTCAGCCGCTCCCACGGTCGCCGGGCATAGCCGCCGGTCGGTAGGCGTCTGCGTGCGTGGCGCCGCCGAGCTTCAGTCGTTTGAGCGTCAACGCGTTGACGGCGACCAGGATGCTGGAGCCGGCCATGGTGATCGCTGCGATCTCCGGGCGGAGCACCAGTCCGAAAGCAGGTTGGAACACTCCGGCGGCGACAGGCAGCGCGATGGAGTTGTAGCCGATGGCCCAGCCGAGGTTCTGGCGCATCTTCCGTACGGTGCCTCTGCCGATGCGCAGGGCGATCGCGACGTCGAAGGGGTCCGACCGCATCAGCACCACATCGGCGGTCTCCACCGCGACGTCGGTGCCGGCGCCGATCGCGATCCCGAGATCGGCCTGTGCCAGCGCCGGGGCGTCGTTGACCCCGTCGCCGACCATGGCGACGATGTGGCCTGCCTGCATCAGTTCTTTGACCTTCGCCGCCTTGTCACCGGGCAGCACATCGGCGACGACGGTGGTGATCCCGACCTGGTCGGCGATCCGCTGGGCGGTGGCGGGGTTGTCACCGGTCAGCATGACCACCTCGACCCCCAGCTCACGCAGGGCGGCGACGGCCACTGCCGAGGTGGGCCGTACGGCGTCAGCAATGCCAACGACGGCGACGGCCCGGCCGTCGACCGCGGCGATGATCGCCGTACGGCCGCTGGCGGCGAGCTGCTCCTGCCGGTCGACGAGCGCATCGAGCTGCACGTTCTGCGCTGCCATCAGCCGCGGGTTGCCGACCAGCACATGATGCCCGTCCACGGTGGCCGCAGCCCCCTGCCCCGGCGAGTTGGCGAAGCCCTCGGCTGTCAGCCGGCGTACCCCGTCAGCCTCAGCCCGGCGCACCACCGCCCGGGCGAGGGGATGTTCGGACTCCCGCTCGACGGCGGCCACGAGTGCCAGCAGATCGGCCTCCGGCATGCCATCGACGAACAGGTCGGTCACCTGAGGTGCGCCCACGGTGAGGGTGCCGGTCTTGTCCATCACCGCGACATCGATCTTCTTCGACGTCTCGATCGCAGTTGCGTTCTTGAACAGCACCCCGCGGGCCGCGCCGAGTCCCGTACCGACCATGATCGCGGTCGGGGTGGCGAGGCCGAGCGCGTCCGGACAGGTGACCACGACCACGGTGATGGCGAACAGCAGCGCCCTGCTCACCGATTGGCCCGAGGCCAGCCAGACCACGAAGGTCCCGACTCCGCCAACGAGCGCCACCAGGACCAGCCAGAACGCGGCCCTGTCAGCGAGCCGCTGCCCTGGTGCCTTGGAGTTCTGCGCCTCCTGCACCAGCTTGACGATCTGCGCGAGCGCGGTGTCCGCTCCCACCTTGGTGGCCCGGATCCGCAGGGAGCCGGCGGTGTTGATGGTGGCGCCGACCACCGGGTCGCCGACACTCTTGTGCACGGGCAGGCTTTCGCCGGTGATCGTGGACTCGTCGACGTCACTCTCGCCGGCCTCCACCACCCCGTCGACCGCTATCCTCGCGCCCGGCCGAACCAGGAGCAGGTCACCGACCACGACCTGATCGGTCGGGATCTCCACCGGCTCGCCGCCGCGCAGGACGACGGCGGTGGGGGGCGCCAGGGTGAGCAGCGCGCGGACCGCCTCGTTGGCACCACTGCGGGCCCGCATCTCGAAGTAGTGCCCCAGCAGGACGAACGCGGTGAGGATGGTGCCGGCTTCGTAGAACACGTCGCCGCCGCCGGTGAGGGTGACCCCGACGGAGTAGATCCACCCGGAGCCGACCGCCACCGCGACCAGCACCATCATGTCCAGCGTCCGCGCCCGCAACGCCCTGATCGCACCGGAGAAGAAGATCTGCGCCGAGTAGAAGATCACCGGCAGGCTGACGATGAGGTCGAACACGTCGTCGCGCAAGCCGAACGGGGCGCGTACGGCGAAGCCGAGGCCGCGGCCCATCGGGGACCACAACATCACCACGACGCCGAGGACTGCCGCGACGATGAACCGGTTGCGCATGTCGCGGACCATCGCCGCCATCGCCAGCTCGCCGTGCGCACCGTGGCCCATCGCCTCCGCGGTCGCTTCGGCGCCCGGCACCGGGCACACGTGGTCCGGCACCGACTCGCCCCGGCAGTGGTAGCCGCAGTCCCGTACCCAGCCGGCAAGATCCTCGACCGTGGCCCGCGCCGGGTCGTACGTCACCGTCGCCGTCTGCGCCAGCGGGTTCGACTCCACCGCAAGCACACCCGGACGCCTGCCCAGCACGGCCGTGACGAGCTGGGCCTGGCTGGCCCACTGCACCCCATCGAGCTCCAGCACGACGACGCTGCGGTGACCGCGTTCTCCGGCCTGGGTCATGAGATCCCTCCTCCACACCGGCACGGCGGCGTCCTCATGACACCAACCTAGACCTTGCTCGAGAAATACCACGGGGGGGTACCCTGTTCACCATGGACATGACGACGAGTGCCCCGGGCTACACCGACAACAAGGACGCGGTCCTCAAGCGGCTACGGCGGGTCGAGGGTCAGGTGCGTGGGCTGCAGCGGATGGTCGAAGAGGACACCTACTGCATCGATGTACTGACCCAGGTGTCCGCTGCGACCAAGGCTTTGCAGGCCGTCGCGCTCGCGCTGCTGGAGGACCACCTCAACCACTGTGTCAGCAACGCCATCGAAGCAGGCGGCCCGGAGGCCACGGCCAAGGTCCGAGAAGCCACTGCTGCGATCGAGCGGCTGGTCAAGTCATGAGCGACATCGGCAACAGCCTGGCCGAAGGCTGGTGGATGTTCTTCGACACCTTCTGGGCCCTGGTCTTGGGCTTCACCCTGTCGGGGGCGGTGCAGGCCTTCGTGTCACGGGCGGCGATGCAACGTTCCCTCGGTGACCACCGGCCCCGTACGGTGGCCAAGGCGAGCTTCTTCGGCATGGTGTCCTCGTCGTGCTCCTATGCCGCGTCGGCGTTGGCAAAGTCGTTGTTCGCCCGCGGTGCCGACTTCACCTCGGCGCAGGCGTTCATGTTCGCCTCGACGAACCTGGTCTTCGAGCTGGGCATTGTCTTGTGGCTGCTGATCGGCTGGCAGTTCGCCGCGGCCGAGTTCGTCGGCGGGGCCATCATGATCGCGGCCTTGTCCCTGGTGCTGCCCAGGGCGATCCCGGCCCCGGACATCGAGGCGGCCCGGGTCCGGCTCGACGCCGCCACGACCAACGGGGCGGCTGGCGACCAGGACACGCACGCCGGCCATGGTGAACAGCCACCGGAGCAACGCCCCTGGCGGCAACGGATTCGCAGCCGGGCCGGCTGGTCCGACGCGTCCGGCTACACGATCAGCGACCTGACCATGCTGCGCAAGGAACTGGTCGCCGGTTTCGTCATCGCCGGCTTCGCCGCGGTCGTCGTCCCCACCAGCGTCTGGCGCGCGGTCTTCATCTCCGGGCATGGGTTCTGGTCCAGCCTGGAGAACGTGATCGTCGGGCCGTTCATCGCGATCATCAGCTTTGTCTGCTCGGTCGGCAACGTGCCGCTGGCGGCGGCACTGTGGCAGGGCGGGATCAGCTTTGGCGGGGTGATCAGCTTCGTGTTCGCCGACCTGATCGCGTTGCCCCTGCTGCTGATCTACCGCAAGTACTACGGCACCGGTCTGACCTTGAGGCTGCTCGCGGTGTTCTGGGCCGTGATGAGCGCGGCCGGGCTGGTCACCGAGTACCTGTTCAAGGCGGTCGGCGGGGTGCCGGCGAACCGGCCCACCGGCATCGCCACCACCCACTTCGGCTGGAACTACACCACCATCCTCAACGCGATCGCCGTCGTCGGCTTCGCTGTCGTGTACTGGCTGTATCGCAGCAGCCGCAGCGCAACACACCACGACGCTGCCGCCAGCCCGTACGCCAAGGACGTGGTCTGCGGGATGCAGGTCGAGAAGGCACACGCCCCCGCGACCGCCGAGCATGCCGGCCGGACCCACTACTTCTGCTCCGACCGCTGCGAGCACCGGTTCACCGCCGAGCCCAACCGGTTCACCGGAGGCGAGGCCGCGGACAGCGTGCCGGCCGCGTCACCCGGACAGTCGCTTGGGATGCCTCGGATCGGACCTGCAATCCCGGCGTCGGTGACAGATGCCGCGGTCGATCCGGTGTGCGGGATGACGGTGGATGCTGTCGCGGCAGCCGGCCAGCACAGCTATGCCGGACGGGTTTACCACTTCTGCTCAACCGGCTGCCGGGACGCGTTCACGCTCGACCCGCTGGCTCACCTCTCGGTGGCTCGGGATCCGGTCTGCGGAATGGACGTACGGGTCACGACAACAGCGCTGTCAGCTCAGCACGGTGGGCTGCGGTACCTGTTCTGCGGTCCCGGGTGCCAGGCGGCGTTCCGCACCGAGCCGTACCGGTTTCTCGGCGCCGACGAAGGGGCTACCCACCAGTGACCGTGGGCGCGGGGCGTCCTTCAGCGCGGACACCGCACGGAGGTGGCGGCACCCGACCTGCACTCGGTCGCCGCCCCTTGCGCGTACGAGGTGTTAAGAGGACTCTGCGGGACACGGCAGCCAGCCGGAAATGCTTGGGCTGAGCCGCCGCCAGACCCAAGTTGCGACCTTGGTGACAAACGGTTAGCTGAGGTCAGTTCACGCGTAAAGCCGACCGTCGGGCGGATCCACAACCCAAGGAGAGATGATGAACGCTCATCAGCGAGCACGTCGATGCCGTATTTTCCTGTCGCGATCGGCTGTGATCATGCTCGCGTCGGTCGGTGCGGCCGCCGTACCCGTGACGGCCGCCGTCGCCGCGACTCCTCCAGTGTCGGGCTGCCCGGCGGGATTCCAGACGCTTTCCGTGGCCAC
>JAWWOM010000055.1:0-3998 GCA_033851655.1 Frankiales bacterium | reverse complement strand
CGACGTGGGTCACCGGGCAATCTCGGGGATCGCCCTGCACCGCTCGGACACCGCGGGTCTTCTGGTGCATCGCGGCCTCCCGCTGACCCCCGTCGCCAGGACGCTCGCCGACGTCGCGGGGTCGGTTTGCCCCGGCGAGCTGCTCAGCGCAGCCGACTCCGCTCTGCGGGTCGGGCTGCTCGACGTGCGCGAGCTGCTCGCGATGGCCGGCCAGCGGTCCCACGTGCGCAACGTCGACATCCTGCGCTGGGTGGCCAGGGTGGCCGACGGGCGTAGCGACTCGCCGCTGGAGTCATGGCTGCGCATGGTGCTGATCGACGGCGGAGTGGGGCCGTTCGAGCTGCAGATCCCCGTCACGGCGGGAGGGGTCACGTACCGGATCGACATCGGCTTTCTCCGTTGCCGTTTGGGCGTCGAGGCTCATGGCCGGGCCTTTCACGGCAGCGCCGAAGCAGTGCTCAAGGACCGACGGCGGCACAACGCGATCCAGGGGACTGGGTGGACGCTGCTGTACTTCAGCTGGGAAGACGTGATCGACCGGCCGGAACAGGTCGTGGCCGAGGTGCGGGCATCGCTCAGCGAATGCGCTAGCCGTGCTTCGTAGACTGGCAGCATGACCAGCGACAGCCTGATGAGCACCGTTGCCGCGGCTTCTGCCCTCCCGACCGCTTTCGTACCGGCGGAGGTCGAGGGCCCGCTCTACCAGAGCTGGGTCGACCGCGGCTACTTCACCGCCGACCCCGCCAGCGCCAAGCCGGCGTTCTCGCTGGTCATCCCGCCGCCCAACGTGACCGGTTCCCTGCACATGGGACACGCGCTGGAACACACGCTGATGGACATCCTGACCCGGCGCAAGCGGATGCAGGGGTACGAGGCCCTGTGGCTGCCCGGCATGGACCACGCCGGCATCGCCACCCAGAACGTCGTCGAGAAGACGCTCGCTGCCGAAGGGCTGAGCCGGCACGACCTCGGCCGCGTGGCGTTCCTCGAACGGGTCTGGCAGTGGAAGGACGAGTCCGGCGGCGCGATCCTGGGCCAGATGCGCCGCCTCGGCGACAGCGTCGACTGGAGCCGGCAGCGCTTCACCATGGACCCCGGCCTGACCCGCGCCGTCGGCACCATGTTCAAACGGCTCTACGACGACGGCCTCATCTATCGCGCCGAACGCATCATCAACTGGTGCCCGCGCGACCTGACCGCACTGTCCGACATCGAGGTCGAGCACCTCGAGGAGGACGGCGAGCTGGTCAGCATCCGGTACGGGGACGGCGAGGACAGCGTCGTCGTGGCCACGACCCGGGTCGAGACCATGCTCGGCGACACGGCGGTGGCCGTCCATCCGGACGACGAGCGCTACCGGCACCTGGTCGGCCGCGAGATCGAGCTGCCCCTCGTCGGCCGGATGATCAAGGTCGTGGCCGACGAGCACGTCGACCCCGCGTTCGGCACCGGCGCCGTCAAGGTGACCCCCGCGCACGACCCCAACGACTTCGAGATCGGCCGCCGGCACGGCCTCGAGATGATCAACGTGATGGACCCCGACGCGGCGATCAGCCTGCCTGGGCCCTGGCTGGGCATGGACCGGTTCGAGGCCCGCTCGGCGATCACCGAGGAGCTGCGTCGGATCGGTCGTATCGCTGCCGAGCGGCGCCCGTACGTCCACTCGGTCGGCCACTGCTCCCGGTGCGGCACGACGGTCGAGCCCCGGCTGTCCCTGCAGTGGTTCGTCAACGTGGCCCCGCTGGCCAAGGCAGCCGGCGACGCGGTGCGGGACGGCACCGTGCGCATCCACCCGCAGGCCCAGGAGCCCCGTTGGTTCGCCTGGGTCGACAACATGCACGACTGGTGCATCAGCCGCCAGCTGTGGTGGGGCCACCGGATCCCGGTCTGGTACGGGCCCGACGGCGAGACGCTCGTGGTCGGTCCGGACGACCCCATGCCTACCGGCGAGGGCTGGCACCAGGACGAGGACGTGCTCGACACCTGGTTCTCCTCCGGCCTGTGGCCGTTCTCGACCCTCGGCTGGCCCGAGCGCACTCCCGACCTCGAGAAGTTCTATCCGACCACCGTGCTGGTGACCGGCTACGACATCTTGTTCTTCTGGGTCGCCCGGATGATGATGTTCGGTCTGTACGCCATGGCCGGCAATCCCGCGGGGGCAGAGCCTTTCCACACGGTTGCCTTGCACGGCATGGTGCGCGACGCCCGCGGCAAGAAGATGTCCAAGTCGTTCGGCAACGCCGTCGACCCGCTCGACTGGATGGACAAGTACGGCGCCGACGCGGTGCGGTTCACACTGGCCCGCGGCGCCAACCCCGGCACCGACGTGCCGACCTCCGAGGACTGGGTGCAGGGCAGCCGCAACTTCACCACCAAGCTGTGGAACGCAACCCGGTTCGCCCTGATGCGCGGAGCCACCACCGAGGGGGAGATCCCCGACGGGCTCAGTGCCGCAGACCGCTGGATCTTGTCGCGCCTCGCCGCGGTGCAGACGGAGGCGGACGCGTTCTACGACAACTACGAGTTCGCCAAGGTGTGCGACCTGCTCTTCCACTTCGCGTGGGACGAGGTCTTCGACTGGTACGTCGAGCTGGTCAAGGCCCCGCTCGAGGCCGGCGGCCCTGGCGCCGACGCCACCCGGCGGGTGCTCGGCGAGGTCTTCGACACGTTGCTCCGGCTGCTGCACCCGGTGATGCCGTTCCTCACCGAGCAGCTGTGGACGACGCTCACCGGTGGTGAGTCGGTCGTGGTCGCGACGTGGCCAGTCGCTGACCAGCGCCGCAGGGATCCCCAGGCCGAGCACGAGGTCGCCCTGCTGCAGTCCGTCATCACCGAGGTCCGCCGGTTCCGCGCCGAGCAGGGGATCAAGCCCCGTACGCGGCTGGCGGCGGTGCTGCAGTTCGACGATCCCCAGGCCGCGGCCGCGGTCCCCGGCTACCTGCCCCAGCTGCAGTCGCTGGCCGGGCTGGAGCCGGTCACGGTGGGCGAGCAGCCGGCCGGGTGCCAGTCGGTGGTGGTGCCCGGGGTCCGGGTCGGCATCGACACGTCGGGGGCCATCGACGTCGCCGCCGAACGGGCCCGGCTGGCCAAGCTGCTGGCCACCGCGGCCCAGGAGGTCACCCTCGCCGAGAACAAGCTCGCCGATCCGGCGTTCACGGGCAAGGCGCCCCAGCACGTGATCGACAAGATCAGCGGACGGCTGGCGGCGGCCCAGGCCGACCTCGGCCGGATCACTGCCCAGCTCGACGCGCTGCCGGCCGCATGACGGGTCCCGAGCAGCTGGACGCCGAGGCGGCACTGCTGGCCCGGCTTCCTCAGCGGATGGTGCCGGACCTCGACCGGATCATCGACCTGGTCGACCTGCTCGGCTCGCCCCAGCGCGCCTACCCCTCGATCCACGTGACCGGCACCAACGGCAAGACCAGCACGGTCCGGATGATCGACTCGCTGCTGCGGGCGTTCGGCCTCACCACCGGGCGCACGACGAGCCCCCACCTCGAGAGCATGCGCGAGCGGATCAGCCTCGACGGCGAGCCCTTGACCGAGGAGCAGTTCGCCGCGGTCTACGCCGAGGTCGAGCCCTACGCCGAGCTCGTGGATGGCAAGCACCCCGATGACGTCACGTTCCACGAGATGCTCACGGCGATGGCGTTCGCGGCCTTCGCCGATGCACCGGTCGACGTCGCGGTGGTCGAGGTGGGCATGGGTGGCACCTGGGACGCGACCAACGTCATGGACGGCACGGTCGCGGTCATCACCCCGGTCGGGCTCGACCACACCGAGTGGCTCGGCGACACCATCGCCAAGATCGCGGCCGAGAAGGCCGGCATCATCAAGCCCGGCGCCACCGTCGTCATGTCGATGCAGCCACCGGAGGCGGCTCGGGTGATCGAGGCGCGCGCGGCGGCGGTCGGCGCGACGATCGCCCGCGAGGGTTTCGAGTACGGCGTCGTGTCGCGCCGGCAGGCGGTGGGCGGACAGCTGCTGACGCTGCAGGG
>JAWWOM010000010.1:0-4440 GCA_033851655.1 Frankiales bacterium | reverse complement strand
GATCCACTACGTCAACAAGACGATCGACGGCCTGTTGCTCGATGAGAAGAGCAGCACCGACGCTGCCAAGCGGACCGCCGACTTCAAAGCGATCCAGGACGCCGCGGCTCCGGACGCGCCGACCATCCCGATCTGGCAGGGCAAGCAGATCGCCGTCCAGTACGGCAAGGTGACCGGGCTGTCGAAGACGCTGCTGCCGGACTACATCTTCCGGTTCTGGGTGCTCGGCAAGTCCTGATCGGTACAACCACGTCCGGGATGGTGCCGCCCTCGGGGCCGGCACCGTCCCGGACGTATTCTTCCTTCACTCATCTCAACCGGCTGGAGGGCCCGCCCGTCCCATGGCGAAGCAGAGCGGCTCGCTACGCGGCTACATCCTGACCCGGCTGCTGCTGGTCATCCCCAACGTGTGGATCCTGCTGACGGTGGTGTTCATCCTGATGCGGGTAGCGCCGGGTGACCCGGTGCAAGCGGCGCAGGGCGGCCGGCTGCCACCGGACCAGATCAAGGCGCTGCGCCACGCCGGGGGCTTCGACAAGCCGCTCATCGTGCAGTACGGGGACTACATCGGCGGAGTCCTGCGTGGTGACCTTGGGCGCTCGTCGAGCGAGAACCGTACGGTCTGGAGCATCGTCACCCACGAGGGCGCGGCGACGCTCGAGCTCACCCTGGCCGCACTGCTGTTCGCACTGGTTCTGGGCATCACTACCGGCTTGGTCATCGGTCGGTTCCGCGACTCGGTCGGCGACGTCAGCGGGCGGCTCTTCGGCATCCTCACCTACGCCGCACCGGTGTTCTACGTGGGCCTGTTGTTCCAGCTGCTGTTCGTCTCGACGCTCGGCTGGCTACCCGGCTCGGGGCAGGCCGACACCCTGCAGAACCTGGACCTCGTGACGCACACGCACACCCACATCTATGTCCTCGACGCCATCATCAACGGCAGCTGGGACGACCTGCGCAACGTGCTGGTGCACCTGATCCTGCCCGGCGTGACGCTCGGCCTGCTGCTGTGCGGCGTTTTCATCCGGCTGGTCCGGGTCAACATCATCCAGACCATGCAGGCCGACTACATCGAGGCCGCGCGGGCTCGGGGCATCAGCGAGCGTGGTGTTCTGCTGCGGCACGCGTTCCGCAACGCACTGGTTCCGGTAGTCACCATCGTCGGCCTGCAGGCAGCGCTGCTGCTGTCGGGTGCCGTCCTCACCGAGACGACCTTCAACTGGCCGGGCATCGGGCAGGCGCTCATCCATTACCTCAACGAACGCGACTATGCCGCCGTACAAGGCATCGTCACCGTGTTCGCCATCATCGTCGTGGTGATCAGCTTGTTCATCGACCTGGTCAACGCGCTCATCGACCCGCGGGTGAGGTACTGATGCCCACCGAGACGGCAACCACCGCACCTTCGCTAAAGGCCGGTCCGCTGCGCACCCTCCGCCGTGCTCTCGAGCCGGTGCGCGAGGCACGGGGCCTGCCGAAGTGGACCCTGTACGCCGGCGCGTTCATCGTCGTGGTCTTCGTGGTCATGGCTGTGTTCGCGCCGCTGCTCTCGCCGTACGGGTTCGACCAGTACCAGTCCTCGTCCGGCGCGAGGTTCCCCAAGAGCGGGCCGCCCTCGGGGGCGCACCCCTTCGGCACCAACGTGCAGGCCACTGACGTCCTTGCGCACATCATCTACGGTTCCCGTACGGCGCTCGAGGTCATCGTCCTCGCGGTGCTGTTCTCGCTCGTCATCGGCGTGCCGCTGGGGCTCTACTCCGGCTACTTCGGCGGCTGGGTCGATCGGGTGCTGGTCCTGGTGATGGACGCGATGTTCGCTTTCCCGTCGCTGCTGCTGGCGATCCTGGTCGCGGTCTACATGGGCGGCAAGTTCACATGGCTGGGGCCGGGATTCGGTGGCGTGATGTCGGCAGCACTGTCGATCACCGTTGTCTATGTGCCGCAGTACTTCCGGGTGATCCGCAACAGCGTCATCAGCGTCCGGGAGGAGCCCTACGTCGAGGCTGCGCAGGTGCTCGGGGCGAGACCGCGAACCGTCATCGGCCGCTATGTCTTCGGCAACGTCGTCCAGAACGTTCCCGTCATCGCCACGCTCAACGCGGCCGATGCCCTGCTGACCCTGGCCGGACTGGGCTTTCTCGGCTACGGCGTCCAGCCCAGCCAGGCCGCCGAGTGGGGCTACGACCTGCAGCGGTCCCTCGAGGAAGTCAGCTCAGGGGTCTGGTGGACCTCGGTCTACCCGGGTCTGGCGATCGTGCTGCTGGTCACGGGGTTGACCCTCGTCGGCGAGAGTCTCAACGACATGGTCAATCCGACCCTGCGCCGGCGCCGGCTGCTGCCCGTCACCATCTCCGACACCGCTGAGGGGGAGGACGGATGAGTGATCTCGCGGTGACATCGCCGAGCAGCAACCTGGTGCTCTCGGTGCGCGACCTCAAGGTCTGGTACGGGACCCCGCGGGGTGCGGTTCGGGCCGTCGACGGCGTCTCCTTCGACCTGGCGAGGGGCGAGACCCTCGGCCTGGTCGGCGAATCAGGGTGCGGCAAGTCGACCCTCGGCCGTGGCGTTCTCGGCCTGCTGCCGACCGCGGCCAAGACGGCAGGGTCGGTGAAGTTCCAGGGCCAAGAGCTGGTCGGGGCGTCGCTCCGCGAGCTGCGCAGGCTGCGTGGCCCGTCGCTCGGCCTGATCTTCCAGGAGCCGATGACCCGGCTCAACCCGCTGCTGCGGATCTCGGCACACTTCGAGGAGACGTTGCACACCCACGAGCCGTCGCTGGGCAGGCAGCAGCGTCGCCGCCGGGCCCTCGACGCGCTCGGTTCCGTCGGCATCCCGCCGACGAGGTACGACCACTACCCGCACGAGTTCTCCGGCGGCATGCGCCAGCGCATCATGATCGCCCTGGTCCTGGTGCTCAACCCGGCGATGGTCGTTGCCGACGAGCCGACAACGGCGCTCGACGTGCTGGTGGAGGCGCAGATCCTGCGGATCCTCGCGGACATCAAGGCCAACTACGACACGGCGATCCTGCTCATCACGCACAACCTCGGCATCGTCGCCGAGGCCTGTGACCGGGTGGCGGTGATGTACGCGGGCAAGATCGTCGAGCAGGGTGAGGGCGCCGAGGTCTTCCAGGGTCCGCGGCACCCGTACACCGCGGAGCTGCTGCGTTCCACCATCTCGCTGTCCACCGTCGAGCTGCACTCGATCCCCGGCGCGCCACCGGATCTGGTCGACCCGCCGGCCGGCTGCCGGTTCCACCCGCGGTGCCCCAGCGCGATGCAGGTCTGCGCTGCGCGGGTGCCGGTGACGGTCGGCTCGTCGTTCGGCCACGACGTGGCCTGCTGGCTGCACGGGCCGGCCGAGCTCATCCCGCCCGGCGGCACCCAACCTCTGGAGCGGCAGGAGATCGACCGTGCAGACGAAGCCTGATCTGCTCAATGTCCGTGACCTCAAGGTGCACTTCCCTTTGCGGGGGGGTGCGCTGGACCGGCTGACCGGGCGCGGTGGCGGTGCGGTCAAGGCCGTCGACGGGGTGTCGTTCAGCGTGGCCCCGGGCGAGGTGCTCGGTGTCGTCGGCGAGTCCGGCAGTGGCAAGACGACGCTCGGCCGGGCGATCGTCGGGATGGCTCCGGTGACCGGCGGGTCGCTGTCCTTCGAGGGGCGGGAGATCGGCTCGCTGAGGGGAGCTGCACGCAGGGCCGAACGGCGCCGGCTGCAGATGGTGTTCCAGGACCCGCACGCCTCCCTCAACCCGTCGATGGACCTGCTCACCGCGATCGGCCACCCGCTGCGCATCCACGGGGTGACCAAGGACGAGACCGAGATCCGCCGGCGGGTCAGCGAAACCCTTGAGCGAGTGGGACTCTCGCCGGTCGAGCGGTTCCTGCACAAGTTCCCGGCGGACCTGTCCGGCGGCCAGAAGCAACGCGCGGTCATCGCCCGGGCGATCATCCTCGGTCCGGCCCTGCTGGTGGCCGACGAGCCGGTGTCGATGCTGGACATGAGCGTCCGCGCCAAGATCCTGCAGCTGATGATCGACCTGCGTGACGACCTCGGCCTGTCCTACATCTACATCACGCACGACCTGGCCAGCGCCAAGTTCTTCTGCGACCGGATCGCCATCATGTACCTCGGCCGGATCGTCGAGATCGGGCCACCGGAGCAGATCTACGCCGACCCGCGGCACCCGTACACCCAGGCTCTGCTGGCCGCGATCCCGGATCCGGGTGTCCGTCGCGAAGTGCCGCGCGACCTGCCCCGGGGTGAGGTGCCGGACGCTGCGTCACCGCCGGCGGGGTGCTCGTTCCACCCGCGCTGCCCGCAGGCCTTCTCGGTCTGTGGCTGGGAGAGTCGCGACCTGCGCACGCTGCTCGAGGACCGGTGGGCCGTGTCGGAGGCCGTGTTCGAGGCAGAGCGTCCCGTGCTCGGCGACCTCACCGT
>JAWWOM010000008.1:0-3483 GCA_033851655.1 Frankiales bacterium | reverse complement strand
CCCGCGCCGTGCGAGTCCTCCTGCGTGCTGGGCATCAACGAGGACCCGGTCACCATCAAGCAGGTCGAGGTCGAGATCGTCGACCGGGCCTGGGACGAGGGCTGGATCACGCCGCAGATCGCCGGCCGGCAGTCCGGCCGCACGGTCGCCGTGGTGGGTTCCGGGCCGGCCGGTCTCGCCGCAGCCCAGCAGCTCACCAGGGCCGGGCACACCGTGGTCGTCTACGAGCGGGCGGACCGGATCGGGGGGCTGCTCCGCTACGGCATCCCCGAGTTCAAGATGGAGAAGCGACACCTGGACCGGCGGCTGGCCCAGATGGCGGCCGAGGGCACCCAGTTCCGCAGCGGCGTCTCCGTCGGCGACGACATCTCCGCCGATGCGCTGCGCAAGAAGTACGACGTCGTCGTTCTCGCGGGTGGTGCCACCATCCCGCGTGACCTGCCCGTACCCGGTCGGCACTACGACGGCATCCACTTCGCCATGGAGTTCCTGCCGCTGTCCAACAAGCTGCAGGAGGGCGACGTCTTCGAGGACTCGCCCGAGCCAGACCTGCCGCCGCTCAACGCCAGGGATAAGCACGTCGTCATCATCGGCGGCGGCGACACCGGGGCCGACTGCCTGGGCACCTCGATCCGGCAGGGGGCGGCCTCGGTCACCCAGCTGGAGATTCTGCCCCGCCCGCCGGAGCAGCGGTCCGAGACCATGCCCTGGCCGACCTACCCGATGATCTACCGGGTCTCCAGCGCCCATGAGGAGGCGGGGGAGCGGATGTTCGCCGTCTCCACCAAGCACTTCAGCGGCGACGAGCAGGGACGGGTCACCGGCCTGACGCTCAGCGAGATCCACAGCGTCGACGGCCGGTTCGAGGAGCTGCCGGGCACCGAGCGGACCATTCCCTGCGACCTGGCGCTGCTCGCGATGGGCTTCACCGGACCCCAGCGGGGGGGTCTGCTCGAGCAGCTCGGCGTCGAGTTCGACACCCGCGGCAACGTGGCCCGAACCCAGGGCTGGCTGACCAACGTTCCCGGTGTTTTCGTCGCCGGCGACATGGGCCGCGGTCAGTCGCTCATCGTCTGGGCGATCGCCGAGGGCCGGGCGTGTGCCTCCGCGGTCGACGACTACCTCTCCGGCGAGACCGCCCTGCCGTCGCCGATCCGGCCCACGGACCGTCCGCTGGTCTGACGCCCGTGCCGCCCGCGTCGGGTTGCGGCGAGGTAAGCCTGGACTGGCGTTTGTCGGCCCTTGGCCAGCGGGCACCTCACCAGGGTCAAGAACCCGACACGAGGAGGTACCCGCCATGTCCGGCGAGCTGCAAGGCAAGACCGTCGCTTTCCTGGTCGCGGCCGAGGGGATCGAGCAGGTCGAGCTGACCGAGCCGTGGAAGGCGGTCCAGCGGGCAGGGGGTTCGCCCCGGCTGGTGTCCGCCGAGGCGGGCACGGTGCAGGCGCTGAACCACCTGGACAAGGCCGACACGTTCCCGGTCGACGTGACCCTCGACGGGGCGAGTGCCGAGTCGTTCGACGCGCTGGTGCTGCCGGGCGGCGTCGCCAACCCGGACCAGCTGCGCACCCAGCCCTCAGCGGTGGCGTTCGCCAAGTCGTTCTTCGACGCCGGTAAGCCGGTAGCCGTCATCTGTCACGGCCCATGGACGCTGGTCGAGGCGGATGTCGTACGTGGCCGCACCATCACCAGCTGGCCCAGTCTGCAGACCGACATCCGCAACGCGGGCGGCACCTGGGTCGACGAGGAGGTGGTGGTGGACACAGCAGGGCCGAACACGCTGATCTCCAGCCGCAAGCCCGACGACCTCAAGGCGTTCTGCCAGCAGCTGGTGGACACCGTCAGCTCCAGCTGATCCCCGTACGTCGCTGTCTGTTTCGTCTCAGCATCCACTCGGCAGGCCCCGTCCCCCCGACGGGGCCTGTCGGCGTGCCGGGGGGTCACCGGATAGGGTCTGGACCGTGGCGTGAAGTCCGCCGCGGGGTGGGTCATGCTCGGTCGAGAAAGCTTCAAGCAGCGCAGGGAAAGGACGGCGAAGGTCGTGTCTGAGGGCCGTCGGGTAAAGATCGTGTGCACGATGGGGCCGGCGGTGTCATCCCCGGAAAAGATGCGCGCCATCATCGACGCCGGCATGGACGTCGCCCGGCTCAACCTGTCGCACGGCGACTACAGCGAGCACGAGGAGCGGTACAACCTCGTCCGCGAGCACGCAGCAGCAGCCGGCCGTACGGTGGCCGTCCTGGTCGACCTGCAGGGCCCCAAGATCCGGCTGGGCCGGTTCGCCGAAGGCTCGGTCGTCCTCGCGGTCGGCCAGCCGTTCACGATCACGACCGACGACATCGCCGGCGACGTCAACCGCTGCTCGACGACCCACAAGGGCCTGCCTCAGGACGCCAAGGTCGGCGACCGGATCCTCGTCGACGACGGCCGGCTCACCCTCGAGGTCACGTCGGTCACCGACACCGAGGTCAACACGGTGGTGATCCTCGGTGGCCGGGTCAGCAACAACAAGGGCCTCAACCTGCCGAGTGCCACCCTCAGCGTCCCCGCGATGAGCGACAAGGACCTGCAGGACCTTCGGTGGGGGCTGCAGATCGGCGCCGACCTGATCGCCGTGTCGTTCGTCCAGCGCCCTGAGGACGTCGACGCCGTGCACGCGGTCATGGACGAGCTCGGCATCCGGCTGCCGGTGATCGCCAAGATCGAGAAGCCGCAGGCGGTCGAGCGCCTCGAGGCGATCATCGACGCGTTCGACGGCATCATGGTCGCCCGCGGCGACCTCGGGGTGGAGCTGCCCCTCGAGGACGTGCCGATCGTCCAGAAGCGCGCCGTCATGCTGGCCCGCGAGAAGGCCAAGCCGGTGATCGTCGCCACCCAGATGCTCGAGTCGATGATCTCGGCTCCGCGGCCGACCAGGGCCGAGGCCTCCGACGTCGCCAACGCGGTGCTTGACGGGGCGGACGCCGTGATGCTCTCCGGCGAGACCAGCGTCGGTGACTACCCGGTCGAGACGGTCTCGACGATGGCCCGGATCGTGGTGGCGACCGAGGCCGCGTCGATCACCGAGATCCCGCGCCTGGTCGGGCCGCCGACCACCATCGGCAACGCCATCGGCCGGGCCGCGACGTTGACCGGGCAGACCCTCGGCGCCAAGTTCCTGGTCGCCTTCTCGTCCTCTGGCGACACCGTACGGGGCCTCTCACGGCACCGGTGCGTCATCCCGCTGCTCGCCTTCACCCCGTACGAGACCGTGCAGCGCCAGCTGGCCCTGTCCTGGGGGACCGAGAGCTTCACCGTGCCGATGGTCGAGCACACCGACGACATGGTCCGTCAGGTGGACAAGGCGCTGTTGTCGATCAACCGGTGCCAGCCGGGGGACCTGGTGGCGATCGTGTTCGGCAGCCCGGTCGGCCGCTCCGGCATGACCAACACGCTGCGGATGCACCGCATCGGCGAAGAGGTCAACTCGATAGGCTGACGGCC
>JAWWOM010000007.1:0-3462 GCA_033851655.1 Frankiales bacterium | reverse complement strand
GAAGGACGCGGGTACGGCGGCGGCGATGTCCTTGACGCCCGGGGCCATGACGCCCTCGAGGTGGCCCAGCCACGCCGAGCACAGCGGCTCGTTCAGCGTGCTCCAGTGGGAGACCCGGTCACCGAGTACCGCCGCGACGACCGAGGCGTAGTCGGCGAAGGCGTAGGCGGTGTCGCGCGCCGGCCAACCGCCCTTGTCCTGCTGGGCCTGGGGCAGGTCCCAGTGGTAGAGGGTCACGAACGGCGTGATCCCCTTGGCCAGCAGGCAATCGACCAGTGCGCTGTAGAAGTCGAGGCCCTTCTGGTTGACCGCGCCGGTGCCGCCGGGGATCACCCGTGGCCAGGAGATCGAGAACCGGTAGGCGCCAGCGCCCACGGCCGCCACGAGATCGAGGTCCTCGCGCCAGCGGTGGTAGTGGTCGCAGGCCACGTCGCCGTTGTCTCCGCCCGCGATCGCCCCGGGCACGCGACAGAACGTGTCCCAGATCGACGGGGCCCGGCCGTCCGCATCAGGGGCCCCCTCGATCTGGTACGCGGACGTCGCCACGCCCCAGGCGAAGTCAGCGGGGAACGAACTCGGAGCCTTCACGGACACATTCCCTTCACAAAACCTTGGGGCGGCCCTGGGGACGCTGGCTGCAGGTGAGTCAGCCGGGGACGGAGGATCCTCGGACGATCAGGCTGGTGGGCAGGACCTTGCGGGTCTCCTGGATCGGCGTGCCTTCGAACTGCGAGAGCAGCATGCGCGCCGCGGTGCCACCCATCTCCTGCAGCGGCTGGCGCACCGTGGTCAGCGCCGGGTCGGTGTGGCCGGCGAGCGGGATGTCGTCGAAGCCGACGACGGCGACGTCGTGCGGCACCCGCAGCTTGGCCTCCCGCAGCGCCTGGACCGCGCCGGCTGCTGAGAGGTCGTTGTGGGCGAACACGGCATCGAAGCTGACCCCCGACTCGAGCAGCCCCTTGATGGCCAGCCGGCCACCCTCGAAGGTGAACTCGCCGTCGACCACGTGCTCCGGGGGGATCGCGACGCCGGCGTCGGCGTAGACCTGGCCGAAGCCGGCCAGGCGCTCCTCGGTGCAACCGAACCGCTCCTCGCCACGGACGACCACCGGCCGGCGCCGCCCGTTGTCGAGCAGGTGCCGGGCCGCATCCTCTGCCCCCAGCCGGTTGGTGGTCGCCACGGACGGGAACAGCGGCTGGTGACCCCGGTCATCGATCATCACGACCGGAAGACCCTTGGCATGCAGGCCGGCGATGTAGTCCAGCGTGCCTTCGGGCTCGATCACCAGCAGGCCGTCGAAGGACCTCGCGGAGACCTGGGTCGCGAACTGGCGCATCGACTCCTCGCCCCGGGTGCAGGTGAACAGCGACAGACCGTAGGACTCGGCCTCGACCACGTCGATGACGCCTTGCAGGACGTCGCCCATCCACGGCCAGCTGAGCGACGGCACCAGCACCCCGAGAATGCGGGTCCGGCCGCGGGCCAGCCCGACGGCACCGGAGCTGGGGACGTAGCCGAGCTCGTCGATGACCGCCCGGACCCGCGCAGCAGTCCGCTCGTCGAGGTCGGCCTTGACGTTGAGGACGCGCGAAACAGTGGTTTTGCTGACGCCGGCGCGAGCCGCTACATCAGCAATGGTGACGCGCAAGCTCACTCCGTCCCTGCCTGGTGGTGCTGGCGCCACAACCCGTGGTGGTCTCCGCGGGACCGGTGCCGGGACCGGTTCCAACACAGAATGGTCCGGGCCTGCACGAAGGTCAATCACGGCGCGATAACGTTTGCGGATCCGGCCGGGACTTGCCCAGGCCTGCGCGGCAAGCGCGCGTGGGAGCGCTCTCGCGGCTGTCCGACCGAGCTGCGGTTCCTCAGCACACCCCCGAGGGTGCCTGGGACGCCGGGTGCGGAAAAGGGCAAACGGCCGATCGATGCCGGTCCGTGACTCGACTGACGCCGGTCCTTGACCTGCAGCCGACCGCCCTGGCCACGCTTTCCTGAACGCGCAGGCCGGTGCCGCCCTTCGGAACGCGGCAGCCGGGCCTCAGGCCCGAGGCCGGCCCCCGCCGCAGGGGGAGCCGGCCGCCGTGCGCGGGCCGGTGCGAGCCGGCGCGCTGCTACTTGCTGACGGAGGTGCCGGCCGAGCGGAGGTCCCCGCACGCCTCGGCGATCCGCTTGGCCATGCCGGTCTCGCCGGCCTTGGACCAGGCCCGCGGGTCGTAGGCCTTCTTGTTGCCGACCTCGCCGTCGACCTTGAGCACGCCGTCGTAGTTGCTGAACATGTGCCCGACGACGGGCCGGGTGTAGGCGTACTGGGTGTCGGTGTCGATGTTCATCTTGACCACGCCGTAGTCCAGCGTCTCGCGGATCTCCTCGAGCAGCGAGCCGGAGCCGCCATGGAAGACCAGGTCGAACGGCTTGGCACCCCTGTCCGGGTGCGCAGCAGCGACCGCGTCCTGCAGCTCCTTGAGCACCGACGGGCGCAGCTTGACGTTGCCCGGCTTGTAGACGCCGTGCACGTTGCCGAACGTGGCGGCCAGCAGGTAGCGGCCGTTCTCGCCGAGGCCCAGCAGCTCTGCGGTGCGCAGGGCATCGGCGGAGGTGGTGTACAGCTTCTCGTTGATCTCGTGGGAGACGCCGTCCTCCTCGCCGCCGACGACGCCGATCTCGAGCTCCATCACGATGTTGGCCTTGGCGCACGCCTCGAGCAGCTCGCGGGAGATCTTGAGGTTCTCCTCGAGCTCGACAGCGGAGCCGTCCCACATGTGCGACTGGAACAGCGGCAGCTGCCCGCTCGCGACCCGCTCCTGCGACAGCGCGATCAGCGGCCGCATGTAGCCGTCCAGCTTGTTCGGCGGGCAGTGGTCGGTGTGCAGCGCCACGTTGACGGAGTAGTTCTTGGCCACGACGTGGGCGAACTCGGCCAGGCCGACAGCGCCGGCGACCATGTCCTTCCGGGTCTGGCCGGACGCGAACTCGGCGCCGCCCCAGGAGACCTGGATGATGCCGTCGCTCTCGGCCTCCGCGAAGCCTTGGAGCGCGGCGTTGATCGTGGACGAGGACGTGCAGTTGATGGCGGGGTACGCGAAGCGGTCACGCTTGGCGCGGTCCAGCATCTCGTTGTAGACCTCGGGGCTGGCGATGGGCATGCGGATCGGCTCCTGATGTCGCGGGGGTGTCCGTCTGGCAGTATCCCCCAGGCTGCGCCAGGACCGGAAGAGCGGGGCGTACGACGTCCTACAGTGCGGGCAAGCCGTCGATGCTGACCGAGTTCTTGGTCCTGTGGTAGTCCGCGATGTTCTCCGGCGTGCGCCGGCCGAAGTTGTCGTCGAGCATGGTGCGGTCGCCGAGGTACTCGTAGCGCGGAACGGCGAAGCCGCACGAGGAGGCGATCCGGTCCAGCTCGACGACGATCACCGCGCGGGAGCCGGGGTGGCTGCCGAACCTGGCCAGCAACCCTGCCCACTC
>JAWWOM010000288.1:0-2659 GCA_033851655.1 Frankiales bacterium | reverse complement strand
GCTCGCGGCCGAGGTTCTCGTTGGGCGCCGCCGCCGTCGACTGGTCGGCGGAGAGGAACTTCAGCATCGCCGGATGCTTCACCACGGCGGACAGCAGGTTCTCGAAGCGGCCGAGGGCGTTCGGGCGTACGGCGTCGTGGTCCAGCGAAGCCCTGCAGTCCCAGAGGTCTGGGCCGTTGAACACACTGAAGTGATCGGCCCACGTGGAGGTCATCACCTCCTGCAGCTGCCGGCTGCTCCACACGGCCCGGCCGATGGTCAGCGCGGTCAGGTCGGTGACGCACGCGAACTTGGCGGCACCCGACAGGGTCGAGCGTCGCTGTTCCGTGGTGAGCGCCAGGCGTGGGAATCTCGCGACCAGGCTGTCACCCAGCGGGTCGGCGACAGAGCCCGCGTGCAGCTGCCGGTCCAGCCACCGGGCGGAACCGAGCCTGGAGAGCTCTGCCAGCGTGGCGGGCGTCGGGCCGAACGTGGCTCGGCGCAGCAGGTGAAGGTGCTGCTGAGTTGGCAGAGCGGTCACAAGCGGCTACCTCGGTGCGTTCGGGACACAAAGTCTGGGTCGGCACCATTGCCATGCTACCGACCGGAGTTTCACCGCGATTGCCGTTGTGCCAAGGGTTCACCGGGCTTTGCCAAACCGTTGCGCGAACGGCTCATCCGGCCTTCACACTGCGGAGGCCCAGCCGGAACGCACGCGTCTGCGCCGGCTGCTGGCGTACGGTTCCGGCGAAGCGCAGGCGGTACGTCGCGGTCCCCGTCACCGTACGGACGGTCGATGCGTGGCCGGCCTTGTCACTGCGGAGGGTCTGGACGGACAGCCAACGCTTGCCCATCAGGCGCTGCAGGCTGACCCGCTGCCCGGACAGCGGGTGACCCGCGGCCGTGAGCTTGACGCTGATCCGCACCTTGTGCCCCTTGATCACCTTCGTTGCCGACACCCAGGAGGCGATGCCCGTTCGGGAGACCGGCGTGGCGCCGGGCGTCGCGCTCGACGGGGCGGTCGGGGCGCTCGCCGGCGGGGCGGCCGCGGGCGGGGCGGTCGTGCCGGCGTTACCGCCGGCCGTCCCGGCCGTCCCGGCTGGTGCCACGGTGGCCGCGTGGACAGGCAGTGCGTCGCCCTGGTCCCCGAAGTGCAGCTTGTACCTGGCAAGGGCGGCCGGGTTGGTCTCGAGCGACAACGGTGAGGTGGAATCGTCCAGCTCCCACAGGCCTTGATAGGCCACGACGTGCGTCCGGACGATGTTGGCGATCTGGTCGACGTAGTAGCCGTCGTCGCCGCCTCCCGTGCCGCCTGCAGACCCGGCCACCATGAGCCCCCACTCCGGGAGGCTGAGTGGTTTGCCGTGGGCGGTCGCGTAGGCCATCAGCTCACCCAGCCCGTCCTTGGCCGCCAGGATGCCGGCCCACCGGGCCGCCGGGGTTGCCGGGGCTGGGCTGGGCGCGTAGGCGATGCCGTCGTACTGGTCGATCCCGATGATGTCGACCACGTCGTCGCCCGGGTAGTACGAGTCGAACGGGATGCGCCGGTAGCCGGCGTTCACCGTCCAGTCGAACGTGAAGTGCGCCCCCGGCACCGCACGGGCGACCTGCACGAAATGGGCCCAGTAGGCTGCCCAGCTGGCGAAGTCGGACGAGGTCGTCCCGATGGAGTCGTAGTACCAGTCGCCGTTGGCCTCGTGCCCCAGCCGGATGATCGACGAGCCGAGGCCGCCGGCGACGAGGGCTGCCGCCCAGTCGCGGATGTGCTGGTCGTAGGCGCCGCTCGCGCCGAGCGCCCGCCAGTCGGGGTCGATGCCGGTGGGGACCAGGGACTGCGTGATGACGAGGCTGCGCCCGGGCTTGGCCGCAGCCCAGCCGGCCCAACGTACGTTGGGGTCGTTGCCGCCCAGGATCCACGGGTTCGCCCAGTCGGTCCAGTTCGTCGCGACATCGTTGAACACCACCGCGCAGGTGACATCGCGTCCGATCAATGACGAGAAGCGCGCCAGGCCACTGATGCTGTGCTGGGTGTAGACGCACGAGGTCTTGGTGTCCGCATTGGCTGCCGCCCGCGCAGTTGTGCCTCCGGCCGCCGCGCAGAGGGGCACGAGCAACGCCATCAGACTCAATGAGACGATGATGCGCCGGTGGATGTGCATGGTGCTCCCGCTGTTAGCCTGCGTCGTCGGTCCTGGGTTGCTTCGGTCGCCGCGTCTGCGAGGTGTAGCAAACTGGCCCGGCTGTCACCCGTTCGCTACCCGAAAGTGGCGGTTCATCCGTTTCGATGTCACCCGCTCGGCCTACACAGTTGCCGCGCGACGCCGAAGACCACCTGCTTGCCAGGCAAAGCCTGGTCGGCCCGGCTTGAGATCGCCGGCATCGCTTTCGATGTAGTCACCGCCGTGGCGGATTGCGCGGTATCCAACACGGAGGACCCCCACAATGCATGATCAACAGAATCGCCCCGTGCGCCCGGCCGGACGCAAATCGCTGCTCAGCCTGGTAGCCGGCGGTTTCCTTGCCATTTCTTTGCTGGTGCCGTACGGGGCGACCTCTGCTGGCGCGGTCGTCACCACCTCTGCCGCTGTGTCAGCCCCTTCGGCCGTGACGAGCACAGCGATCCCCAACCAGAAGACCGCCTGCGCGTACACCGCCAACAACCTCAGCCTGCTGCAGCAGT
>JAWWOM010000444.1:0-13062 GCA_033851655.1 Frankiales bacterium | reverse complement strand
GGAGCAGACGCATGAGCACCAGCTCAGGCCGCATCCGCGTAGCCATCGTCGGCGTCGGCAACTGCGCATCGTCGCTGGTGCAGGGCGTCGAGTACTACCGCAACGCCGACGCCGAGTCACGGGTCCCCGGGCTCATGCACGTCAAGCTCGGCCAGTACCACGTCGGTGACATCGACTTCGTCGCCGCGTTCGACGTGGACGGCAAGAAGGTCGGCCAGGACCTCAGCGACGCGATCGGCGCCAGCGAGAACAACACCATCAAGTTCGCCGACGTGCCGCCCACCGGCATCACCGTCCAGCGCGGCCACACCCTCGACGGGCTCGGCAAGTACTACATGCAGACCATCGAGGAGTCCACGGACACCCCGGTCGACGTCGTCCAGGTGCTGCGTGAGACCGAGGCCGACGTGCTGATCTGCTACCTGCCGGTCGGTTCGGAGCAGGCGGCCAAGTTCTACGCCCAGTGCGCCATCGACGCCAAGGTCGCGTTCGTCAACGCGCTGCCGGTCTTCATCGCCGGCACGCCGGCGTGGGCGCAGAAGTTCACCGACGCCGGTGTCCCGATCGTCGGCGACGACATCAAGAGCCAGGTCGGTGCCACGATCACCCACCGGGTCCTCGCCAAGCTCTTCGAGGACCGCGGCGTCGTGCTCGACCGCACCTACCAGCTCAACGTCGGCGGCAACATGGACTTCATGAACATGCTCGAGCGCGAGCGCCTGGAGTCCAAGAAGATCTCCAAGACGCAGGCCGTCACTTCGAACATCGAGCACGACCTCGGCGCCCGCAACGTGCACATCGGCCCGTCCGACTACGTCGCGTGGCTCGACGACCGCAAGTGGGCCTACGTCCGGCTCGAGGGTCGCGCCTTCGGCGACGTGCCGCTGAACATGGAGTACAAGCTCGAGGTCTGGGACTCGCCCAACTCGGCCGGCGTCATCATCGACGCACTCCGCTGCGCCAAGATCGCCAAGGACCGGGGCATCGGCGGCCCGTTGCTGAGCGCCTCGTCCTACTTCATGAAGTCCCCGCCGGAGCAGTTCGCCGATGACATCGCGCGGGCCAAGCTCGAGGCCTTCATCGCCGGCGAGCTCGAGCGCTAGCAGCATCCCGTACGACGACAGCCCCGTTGCCACCGCCGGCAGCGGGGCTGTTGCTGTCAGCCGCATCGTGAGCAGACCCCTTAGCCTGGGACGGTGACCGGCCGGGTGCGCGACCTCTTCCACGAGCCCGGCTTCACCCGGCTGTTCTCGACCCGGCTGACATCACAGTCGGCCGACGGCGTGTTCCAGGCGAGCCTGGCCAGCGCCGTGCTGTTCAACCCCGAGCACGCGACCGATCCGTCCACGTTGGCGGTCGGGTTCAGCATCATCCTGTTGCCCTACAGCGTCGTCGGGCCGTTCGCCGGAGTGTTCCTGGACCGCTGGCGCCGGCAGCGGGTGTTGCTGATCGCCAACGTCGTACGGGCCGCGATCGTCGTGCTCGCAGCGGTGCTGCTGCTCTGGCAAGGGCCGACCAGCCCCTCCTTCTACGGGGCGGCCCTGGCCGCGACGAGCATCAACCGGTTCTATCTCAGCGCGCTGTCGGCGGGACTGCCGCACACCGTGTCCGCCGAGAGGCTGGTGCTGGCCAACTCGGTGTCGACCACCTCGGGCACCGTGGGAACGTTCGTCGGCGCCGGACTCGCCCTGTTGCTGCGGCAGGCGCTGGGCAGTGGCGACCGGGGCGACGCCGGGCTCGCCTGCGCCGCCGCGGTCGGCTACCTGATCAGCTCGCTCGTGGTCGGCGGGTTCGACGGCTCGGCCCTCGGCCCCGACCTGGTCGAGGTCCGCACGCGGCCCCCGCTGCGGGACGAGCTCGGCGTCGTCGCCCGTGGCCTGCTCGCCGGCGGACGGCACGTCTGGTCCCGTACGAGGGCCCGGAATGCCCTGCTGGTCATCGGGGCTCATCGGTTGTTCTACGGGATCTCGACCATCGCGACGATCCTGCTCTACCGCAACTACTTCCACGACCACGGCCCGTGGCGAGCCGGACTGCCTGGCCTGGCGGAGGTCTTCGGCGCCAGCGGGATCGGCGTGCTGCTCGCGGCGGTCGTCACACCGGCGGTCACGGCCCGGATCAGCAAGGAGGCCTGGATCGCGTCACTGCTGGCGGGCGCAGCGGTCGTCGAGCTCGCGCTGGGGACCCCGTACCGGCAGGATTCCTTCGTGGGGGCGGCACTTCTGCTCGGATTCGTTGCCCAGGGATCCAAGATCTGCGTTGACACGATCGTCCAGGAGTCGGTCGACGAGAGCTTCCTCGGCCGGGTCTTCTCGGTCTACGACACCTTGTTCAACCTGACCTTCGTGACCGCGGCGGTCCTCAGCGCGATCGGGCTGCCCAAGAGCGGCAGGTCCTACCCGTCCATCGCGGTGATCACCGGCGGCTACGCCTTGGCGGCTGCAGCGTTCTGGGTCGCCACCAGACGCCGGCCCGACGCCGGCGGGGGTCAGTGGACGATCTCGACCATGGCGACGCTGATCCAGAAGTAGCGGGACTCGAGGTTCTTCCGGTTGGTCACCTGCAGGTGGAAGGTGTGCTCGCCGCTGGGCAGCTCGTCGGACTCCCAGAGCATCCGGCGGCCCCGATCGGCAGAGTAGAGGTCCACCTCGGTACGCGGCTGCCCGTCCACCCAGACCTCGGCGATGCCTTGGCCTTGAGCCTGGTAGGCAAAGAACCGGATGCGTCTCCCGACGAACCGCATGCTGACCGAGTCGCCGGTCCGGCAGCTGTACGCGTCACCGCCCGGGTCACCGACCAGGCCGTCGCCGTGCAGCCAGCTGCCGGTATAGCTGAACTCGCCCAGGCCGGAGCCTTCGACGTAGTCCATGACCGTCGTGACGTCGCCCTCGATGGTGGTGCCCCGCCGGTTGCGCTCCGCCTCGTCGACGACGAGCACGGTGTCGGACTCGAGCTCGGCGACGAAGTCACCGACGTCGAAGCGGTCGACGACACCGCGCAGGGATGCCTCGAGCAGCTCGAAGGACCTGCTCTTGGTGGCGTCGTTGTCGGCACCCATGTAGGCGATCTGGCGGGCCCGGTCATGGACGCCGGCGACACGGCCGGAGATGGACTCGGCGGCCACGGCCGCCGATTCCGACACCCGCCCGATCTCGCGGGTCGTCGCACCCTGCTGGACGACGGAGGACGCGATGGATGCGGTGTTGTCGCAGATCCGGTCCATGGTGGCGGTGATCAGCTGGATGGCTGTCACCGCCTTGCCGGAGCCGTCCTGGATGTCCTCCAGCGTCGCCTTGACCCGCTCGGTCGCCTCGGCGGTCGCCTTGGACAGCGCCTTGACCTCGCCCGCCACGACAGCGAAGCCCAGCCCGGCATCACCGGCGCGGGCAGCCTCGATGGTGGCGTTCAGGGCCAACAGGTGGGTCTGCGCCGCGATGTTGGCGATGATCTGGGCCAGGCCCTCGACCTGTTGCACGGCCTTGCCGAGCCCGCGCATGCCGTGGTCGGCCTGCTTGCCCTGCTCGGCCGCCGTCACCGCGGTGTCAGCGGCGAGCGTGGCATGGCGGGCGATCTCGTTCACCGTCGCCGCGAGCTCCTCGGTGGAGGCGGCGACGACGCTGATGCTGTCCGAGACCTCCCCGGCGGACACTCCGACGTCGTACGCCGTCCCTGCCATCGTCTCCGCCGAGTTGAGCATCTGCTGGTTGACTCCGGCGACGATGAGCCGGTCGTCGTGGAAGATCGTCAGGCCCTGCTGAAGGGTGCCGACCACGCCGCGCATGCTGTGCAGCAGCTCGTCGACCCCGCGCTCGACCTCACCCAGACCGTCCGCGGCCCGGGAGCCGGTCGACGTGGTCAGGTCGCCGCCGACCGCCGCCGCCACCACGGCGGCGAGCCGGCTGAGCCGACCGCGATCGGTGACGCTCCGTCCGTACGCGGCGGCGATCCCCCCCGCGACGACGGCGCCGAGGACGATGACGGCCCACGCGGCGGCCGGCTGCCCCGAGGTGGCGAGCACGAGGCCACCGCCGGTCAGGTTGACGGCCGCGGCTGCGGCGATCGCCGGCCAGGGGAGCCGGGTCGTCGGCACGGGCAGGGGCATGGCGGTTTCAGCTCGAGGACGCATGAGCGGGGTATCGGCGCGAAATCCCGGCCATTGAGCGGAGGAAGGCTGTGAGGTCGCTGCTCGCCCTCACCGTCACTCCCGTGGTCAGCTACAGGCCCTCCGCCGCGGCCCACTCGCGCAAAGCAGCGACGGCTTCGTCGTACGGGAGCGGCCCGCGCTCCAGCCGCAGCTCGAGCATCGCGTTGTAGGCCCGGCCGACCAGTGGGCCCGGTGCCAGGCCGAGCAGCGACATGATCGCGTTGCCGTCGAGATCCGGCCGGATCCTGGACAGCTCCTCCTCCTCGGCCAGTACGGCGATCCGCGCCTCGAGCTCGTCATAGGCAGCCGCCTGCGCGGCGGCCTTGCGCTTGTTCTGCGTGGTGCAGTCGCTGCGCACCAACAGGTGCAGCCGGTCGAGCACGGGGCCGGCGTCGCGGACGTAGCGGCGGACGGCGGAGTCGGTCCACTCGCCCCGGCCGTAGCCGTAGAACCGCAGGTGCAGCTCGACCAGCTTGCAGACCGCCTCGGTCACGTCCTTGGAGTACTTGAGGACCCCCAGCCGCTCACGGGCCATCTTGGCGCCGACGACCTCGTGATGGTGGAAGGAGACCCCGCCGGCATCCTCGAACCGCCGGGTCTTCGGCTTGCCGACGTCGTGCAGCAGCGCAGCGAGCCTGAGCACCAGGTCGGGTCCCGCCGGCTCGAGCTGGATCGCGTTCTCCAGCACCGCCAGGGTGTGCTGGTAGACGTCCTTGTGGTGGTGCTCCGGGTCGACCTGCATCGCCAGCCGCGGCAGCTCCGGCAGGACCAGCTCGGCCAGGCCGGTCCGGACCAGCAGCTCCAGCCCGGCCCGGGGCGCCGGCGAGAGCAGCAGCTTGGACAGCTCGCCCTGCACCCGCTCCGCGGTCACGATCGCCAGCCGGCCGCACATCGACCGCATCGCGGCCACGACCTCTGGCGCGACGGTGAACCCCAGCTGGGAGGAGAACCGCCCGGCCCGCAGCATCCGCAGCGGGTCGTCACCGAACGAGTCCGCCGGCCGGCCCGGCGTCTTGAGCACCCCCAGCGCCAGGTCGGGCAGGCCACCGTACGGGTCCACGAAACGGTGCCCCGGCACCGACACGGCCATCGCGTTGACGGTGAAGTCACGGCGGACCAGGTCGTCCTCGAGCCGGGTCCCGTACGTCACCTCCGGCTTGCGCGACTCCGAGCGGTAGCTCTCACTGCGGTAGGTCGTGACCTCGAGCCGGAGGCCGTCCTTCTGCAGTCCCACGGTGCCGAAGGCGATCCCGGTGTCCCACCTCGAGTCGGCCCAGCCTCTGGCCAGCGCCTGGACCTGCTCGGGGTGGGCGTCGGTGGTGAAGTCGAGGTCGTTGCCGAGCCGGCCGAGCAGCGCATCCCGTACGGAACCCCCGACCAGGTAGAGCTCGTGCCCGGCGGCCTCGAACCTGCGGCCCAGGTCGTCGGCGACCGGCGACACCCGCATCAGCTCGGCCACCGCCCGTCGCTGCGCCTTGGTGAGGGCATCGTTCGGGACAGGCTCGGGCGCACTCATCAGGTCATCCGGTCGGGTTCGGGGCACGGGGCCTAAGCGTACGGGCCCGGGGCGGCTGCGCCCCGGGGTTATTGCCCCCGCACGTACCCTCAGTCCCGTTTGTCCGGACCGGCCATCGGGGATAAGGCCCGAGCCCCTCAGCGCGGAGTGGCGGGATGGAGGGTGTCATGAAAGGTGCTCTGGACATCCATCGGGAGCTGCTCAGCCGTGACGTTCCGCACGAGATCCTGCGGCTGCCCCGGGTCGTGCTGGACGCAGACCAGCTCGCCGAGGTGCTCGGCGTCGACGCGGAGCAGACGGTCAAGGTCCGGCTCTACATGGCCGGCGGCCAGATGATCGCCCTCGCCGTCCCCTCGGGTCGAGCCACCCAGCCGGAGGCGCTGCTGCGGGCCGCCGGGTCCCGTACCGTGCGACCGGCGACGGCGCAGGAGGTCAACGAGTCGACCGAGTACGCCGCCGGGCTGGTGGCTCCGCTGCTGCTGCCCAAGGACATGCCACTGTTCGTCGACGCGTGCATCGGGCGGCACGAGGTGGTCTATACCGCGACCGGCGACACCGGGACGGCGCTGGGCATCGCGACGGCAGACCTGCTGGTCGCCAGCGCGGCGCGGATCGCCGATCTCACCACGGTGAGCCTCATCGACATCGTGCACGACCTCGAGGTGTGACCCCGGGACTGCCTCGCACCACTACGATCGACGAGTGACCTCTGCCCGGCCCTCGCGACGCCAACGGCTCCGGCGCGTGGAGGAGATCTCCGCGGGCGGACTCGTCGTCGAGCGCAGCGCCAGCGGCAGCCGGGCAGCGCTGATCGGCCGGCTGGACCGGCGAGGGCGGCTGCTCTGGTCGTTGCCCAAGGGCCACATCGAGCAGGGGGAGACGCCGGAGGACACCGCCGTGCGCGAGGTCGCCGAGGAGACCGGCATCCGGGGCCGGATCGTCGGCGAGCTGGGCGTCATCGACTTCTGGTTCGTGATCGAGGACCGCCGCATCCACAAGACCGTGCACCACTACCTGCTGCTGGCCGAGGGCGGCGAGCTCTCCGACGAGGACGTCGAGGTCACCGAGGTGGCCTGGGTGCCCCTCGACGAGGTGCCGGCCCGACTCGCGTACGACGACGAGCGCCAGCTGCTCCGCCGCGCGACCGCCCTGCTGGCCGAGACAGCGTGAGGCCGGCGTGACGACCCGGCGCCGACGCGTCCGGGCCGTCCGGTACGGGACCAGGCCGCGGCGCCGGGTGGCCCTCGCCGTGATCGCGACGCTGCTGAGCGCCGTACCCCTGCTGACCGTCGGACCGGTGCTGGGCGGCGCCGCCCGCGCGCAGACGACGGCGGGGGACCTGCCGCTCACCCTGACGGTGACCGGGATCGACCCGACGGCTCCGCAGCCGGGGGATCAGCTCACCGTCAGCGGCGTCCTGAGCAACCCGACCGGGCTGAGCTACGACGGCCTGTTCCTCGCCCTGCGGTTGCAGGACCCGACAACGCCGCCGCTGCAGTCACGCGCAGCGCTGCTCGACGTCGCGACCTCGACCGACCACTTCGCCAGCGACAACGCGGGCGACCCGATCCCCATCGGGTCGCTGGCTGCCGGCGCCACGGTCCGCTACCGGCTCCAGGTCGCGGTCGACGCCCTCCCGCTGACCACCGCCGGGGTCTACCGGATCTCGGTGGAGGCCTACCGCGGCGACATCAGCAACCGGGAGTACGACGGCCGGGTCAACACGTTCCTGCCGTGGCTGCCGCCCAGCGCCGCGGTGCCTGCGGTGCAGGTCGCCTGGGTCTGGCCGTTGCTCAGCACGCCCCGGCTGCTGACCGCCAGCTCCTTCACCGACGACGGCCTGGGCGTCGAGATCGGGCCGAGCGGACGGCTCGGGCTGCTGCTCGCCGTGGCGGGGCAGGCCGCAGCGCAGACGGGGGTGGTGCCGGACCAGGGTGCGCCGCCGCTGCCGGGCAGCGTCGATCCCGCGCCGACGCCGGTGCCGATCAGACCGGTCCCGGTCACGCCGGTCATCGACCCGGAGAACCTGCAGGAGCTCACCCTGATGGCCGACCCGGCGGTCCCGTACCAGGTCAAGGGGGTTCCCGGCAGCTACCGCGACGCGGCGGCCGGCTACCTCGCCGAGCTGCGGGCGCTGACGGCCACCACTCCCGCGATCGTGACGCCGTACGGGGACCCGGACATCGAGGCGCTGTTCGCCGCGCACGCGGGCCAGCTGGTGACGCAGGCCCAGTCGACCGGCCTCGAGTCCGGCCTGACCGGCGTGGCCACCGGCCTGATGTGGCCACCGGACGGAACGCTGTCCCAGGCAACGCTGGACCAGCTGACCGTCTCCGGGCTCGTGCTGAGCAGCAAGGCAGTCCCTGCCAGCACCGCCGACCCCGGCTACACGCCGACGGCGAGGACGGATGTCAGCCGGCCGGGCGGCACGGTGCCGGCGGTGGTCGTGGACGACGGGCTCAGCCGGCTGGCCGTCACCCCGGTACCGGTCGCCGACCGGGCGCTGCTCGAGCAGCGCTTCGCTGCCGAGACCGCCGCCATCGCGGTCGAGGGCGGCGCGCCCGCCCGGACCCTGGTTCTGGCACCGGGCCGGCGTTGGTCCTCCAAGGGCAGCTCGATCCGGGCCCTGCTGGACGAGACCGGGCGACTGCCGTGGCTGAACCCGGTCAACGTGCCGCAGGCGCTGCAGGCAGCTCCGGACCCGGCCGTCGTACGCTCCGCGGTGCATCAGCCTCCGAACCAGCCGAGCCTGCCGTCAGGACTGGCCGGCCGGATCGCGGCCACCAACAGCGAGCTGGCCGGATTCCGGTCGATCCTGTGCCCGGCACCGGCCGCGGGAGCAGGCGCGACCACGACCCCCGCACCGGCCTCCCCGAGCAGCGCACCCGGGACGACGACCGCTCCGGTGTGCAACCGGGACGACGAGACCCTCTCGCTCCAGCGCAGCCTGTACCGCGCGGCCTCCACCGCCTTCCGCAAGCCGGGCAGCGGCGGCGAGACGCTGCTCGACGCGGCGGCGGCGGAGCTGCGCCGCGACGAAGGCCAGGTCAAGATCGTCCCCAAGGGCGAGGAGGTCCTGGTCGGCAACCGGCCCCGGCTCCCGATCAGCATCGTCAACAACCTCAAGGTGCCGGTGAAGGTCCAGGTCGTGCTCCGGCCCAGAAGCGCCCAGCTGAGGCCACCCAGAGCCATCACCCTGACCATCCCCGCGCAGAGCAACGTCCAGCAGGACATCACCATCACCGTCACGTCCGCGCGGGCAGGGCAGCAGCGGGTGCTGGTCGACGCACAGCTGCTCACTCCGAACAGTCGCGACTTCGGCACCCCGGTCCCCCTGACGGTACGGGTCTCGGGCGCGGGGGCGGTCGTCGTGGTGATCACCATCGCGGTCTGCGGCCTGCTCGCGCTGGCCGTCGTGGTGCGGCTCTACCGGCGGATCCGCAACGCCCGCCGCCGGTCCTCGGCGCCCGACGAGCCGGACGCCGTCCCGGCGCCCGAGGTCGCCGCCACCGCTGATCCGGAGCCCGAGGGATGAGCCTGCCCCCGCCGCCCCGCACCCCACCTCCGCGCACCCCCCCGCAGCCACCACCGCCACCCGCAGCCGCGGCAGTTGCAGCGCTCGATGAACCGAGCCTGCTGCGCTCGAGCCGGACGATGGCGGCCGGGACACTGGTCTCCCGCGGGACCGGCCTGCTCCGTACGGTCGTCATCGCCGGCGTGATCGGCAGCAAGGGCCTGGGCGACGCCTACAACATCGCCAACACGCTCCCTAACATCATCTACGAGCTGCTGCTCGGCGGCGTCCTCACCAGCGTGGTGGTCCCGCTGCTGGTCAGGGCGGCGAAGCAGAGCACAGCGGACGGGGTCGCGTACGCGCAGCGGCTGCTCACGCTGGTCGCGCTGGTCCTCACCGTCGCCAGCATCATCGGCATCCTGGCAGCGCCAGAGATCACCGCGCTCTACTCCGGTGACTGCACCAAGGCCGCCGACCGGGCGCACGCGGTCACCTTCGCGCGCTACTTCCTGCCGCAGATCGCGTTCTACGGCGTCGGCGCGACGATGGGCGCGATCCTCAACACCCGGCGCAGCTTTGCCGCACCGATGTGGGCGCCGGTGCTCAACAACCTGGTGGTCATCGCGACCGGCATCCTCGTCCTGGTCCTGCCGGACGACGACGCCGGCCGGGTGCCCGTGCTCTCACACACCCAGATCCTGGTCCTCGCCATCGGTACGACACTCGGCGTGGTCCTGCAGACGGTGGCCCTGCTGCCCGCGTTGCGCCGTACCGGATTCCGGTGGCGGCCCCGGTTCGACTTTGCCCACGCGGGCCTCGGGGCGGCCGGCCGGCTGGGCAGCTGGGTCCTGGTCTACGTCCTCGCCAACCAGCTCAGCTACTTCGTCGTCGTCCGGCTGGCGCACCGGACCCTGTCCGTCGGCGAGAAGTGCGCCGCACCGCCGCCGGGCAGCGGCAGCTACACCACCTACGTGCTCGCGTTCGTGGTGTTCTCGCTGCCCCACGCCGTCGTCGCGGTGTCGGTCATCACCGCCCTGCTGCCCCGGATGAGCCGACACGTCGTCGAGGGGAGTCCCCGGCTGATCACCGGCGACCTGTCCCGGGGGCTGCGCCTGGCAGCGGTCGTCCTGGTGCCCGCGATGTTCGCGCTCCTCGTCCTGGCCCAGCCGATCGCGACGACGCTGTTCCGGCACCACGCCATCGGCACTGCGGACGCCAGGGTCATCGGCTGGACGATCGCGACGTTCGCGCTCGGGCTGATCCCGTTCTCGGCGTTCCAGCTGCACCTGCGGGCGTTCTACGCGCTGGGCGACACCCGGACGCCGGCCTACGTCGGCATCGTGGTCAACGCCGTGAACGTCCTCGCCGACGTGGTGCTGTTCCTCAGCCTGCACGGCAGTGCCCGGCTGCCAGGGCTCGCCGCCGGCTACGCCCTGTCCTACCTGGTCGGCGTCGCGATCACCGGCGCTGTGCTGAGCCATCGGCTGGGCTCCCTCGAGGGGCGGCGCACGGTACGGACCCTGGTCCGGCTGACGCTCGCCTCGGGGCTCGGAGCCGCCGTCGCGTTCGCGCTGTCCCACCTGGCCACCGCCGCCGCCGGGCACGGGCTCGCCGGATCGCTGCTCGCGCTGCTGCTCGCCGTACCGATCGGAGGCTGGGTCATGCTCCTGGTCGCGGCCCGGTTGCGCATCCCCGAGGTGGCCCGGCTGCTGGCCGCCCTCGGCGGCCGGGTGCCTGGGCTGCCGGCCGCCCGTCGCGGCTGACCGAGGCTCGCGCTCGGCCGAGCGGACCCGGCTGAGAAATCACGGGTTCGGCCGTACGGCTCAAGGCGAGAAGCCATCGCGCCGACCTCCGAGCAGAGAAGACTCGGAGTTGGCGGCACGGAAGGCGCGTGGGTGAACCGCACACAGCAGCAGCCGGACCGGCCAGCCCCCCATGACGAAGGCAGCGGGGGCAGCGACGGGGGCATCGTCATCGGCTGGATCACCAAGCTCGCCCTGACCGCCGCGGTCATCGGCACCCTCGGCTTCGACGGGATCAGCGTCGGTCTGGGCCACCTGTCCACGACCGACGACGCGAACACCGCCGTGCAGGCCGCCAGCCAGAACTACCAGAGCAGCCACAACCTCACGCAGGCCTACGACGCGGCCCTCGCCGCGATCAAGCCGCAGGAATCCATCGCGACGACGGACTTCGTCATCAAGGCGGACGGCACCGCGAGCCTTACCTTGACCAACACCGTGCACACCCTGGTGCTGTTCCGGACGTCCCAGACCAAGAAGTGGCCGGTCATCACGGTGCGGGCCACCGGCAAGTACACCGGCTCGTGACCGTACGGCGGGCCGGCTCGACCGCACTGGCGTTGGTCACTGCCGCCGGTGTGCTCGTCGGCGCCCCCGCCGCCTCGGCCAGTCCCTCGCTCGCCGACGCCAAGCAGCAGGCGGCCGACCTGTCCCGCCAGGTGGACAAGCTCACCACTGAAGCCGAGGTCGCGAGCGAGAACTACGACGCGGCCGAGGAAGGACTCGGCAAGGCCGTCACCTCTTACCTCAGCGTCCAGCAGCAGCTCGAGACGGCGCAGGCCAACGACGGCGCCGGCCAGGCCCTGGTCAGCAGCCAGGCCGCAGCCATGTACGAGGCCGGTGGGCCGGCACCGCTGTACGCCGAGGCCCTCAACGGCTCAGACCTCGGCGACGTCGTCGAGCGGATATCGATGGCCGGCAACGTACTGCGCAGCCAGCAGCTCGTGATCGCGCACAGCAGCGGGCAGACCGCCGCCCTGGCCGCCCTCAACGCCAAGCTCGCCGCGATGGCCACGAACCGGTCCAAGCTCGAGGCCACCGCCTCCCGCAACGCGACGCTGGTCCGCAGCCTGCTCAGCCGCCAGCGCACCCTGCTCGCGAACGCGAACGCGAACGTCACGGCCGTGATCGTCGAGCTCAAGCAGGAAGCAGAGAAGAAGGCCGCCCAGAAGTTCGCCGCCGAGCTGGCGCAGGCACGGGCCCTCGCACAGGCACAGCAGATGCTGGTCGGCACGGCGACCGCGCCGACCGCAGCCGCCGCAGCCGCGGTGGCGGCGGCCAGCACACGCGAAGGCACGCCGTACTCCTGGGGCGCGACCGGACCCGGGTCGTTCGACTGCTCCGGCCTGACCGGGTGGGCCTACGCCCAGGCTGGCGTCGTGCTGCCGCGTACCTCCCGGGAGCAGTGGTTCGTCGGCCATCACGTCGGTCTCGCCGAGCTGCAACCGGGGGACCTGCTGTTCTGGGCGACCGACGTCACCAACCCGGCGACCATCCACCACGTGGCGATCTACGCCGGCAACGGCTGGATGATCGCGGCTCCGCACAGCGGCGCCAGCGTGTCGCTGCAGCAGGTCTATCTCGGCGGCTACATCGGCGCCACCCGACCGACCGGCTGACCACCTCCCGCACGACGCCCGCCACCTGACGGCCGGCACCTGAGGGCTTTCCGGGTCGGCCGGCGGCCGGCTCAGCCGACGGTACGGATCCGGTAGCGGGAGCCGCCCGCCTGCTTGGCCTCGTACATCGCCTCGTCTGCCAGCCGGAGCAGCAGGGAGGCCCCGGCGGCCGTGTCCGTGACGGCCACACCGACACTGGCGCCGATCGAGGCGACGCCCTCCTCCAGCTGGTACGTGCCGGAGATCGCCGCGACCAGCCGATCGGCGAGGACCACGGCATCGGCCGCCGCGGTCAGGCCCTCGCAGACGACGACGAACTCGTCACCGCCGTAGCGCGCTGGGGTGTCCGTCGTCCGTACCGCCTGCCGAAGCTTGTCCGCCACGGCTCCCAGCAGCTCGTCACCGGCAGCGTGGCCCCAGGTGTCGTTGACGGCCTTGAACCGGTCCAGGTCGACGAAGATCACCGC
>JAWWOM010000277.1:0-6981 GCA_033851655.1 Frankiales bacterium | reverse complement strand
GCGCGGTACGGTGCGCTCGGGAACCAGGCCGGAGGGTGCGGGTGACGGATTCTCCGACGGTCGAGCTGCTCGGCCCGGTCAGCGTGCGCAACGGCGACGGGCTGGTGTCCGGCAACGCCCTCGGCGGGCGCCGCGGCCGGGTCGCCCTGGTGGCACTCGCCCTGAGCGACCAGCCGATCCCCGCGGACCGGCTCGCGGCGATGGTCTGGTCCGACGAACCACCGGCGACCTGGCAGGTGGCACTGCGCGGCATCATCTCTGGCATCCGTTCGGCGGCGGCCACGATCGGCCTCGGCGACCAGAGGCTGATCCTGACCACGCCGTCCGGCTACGCACTGGCGGCCGGTATCGCCGTCGACCTCCGGCAGACCGGCATTCGCGAGGCCGTACAGCTGCTGGACGAGGAACGTTTCGGCGCAGCGAGGCTGCAGGTGGAGGCCGCCGCGTCGCGCACCGGCGCGGCCCTGCTGCCCGGTGAGGACCTCGGCTGGCTCGACCCGTTTCGGCAGCAGGTCGACGAGAGCCGGCTGCGCGCTCTGGAGATCACAGTGGAGGCGGCCGGCCGCAGCGGCGACGACTTCGGGGCGGTTGCCGCCGCCCGCCAGATGGTCGAGGCCGCACCGATCGACGAACGTGCCCACCGCGCGCTGATCAGGGCGCTCGACCGGGCCGGCGACCGGGCGGCCGCCGTCAGCGCATACGAGAAGTGCCGGTCCCTGCTGTCCGACCAGCTCGGCGTCGACCCCAGCAAGGAGACCGTCGACGCCTACCTGACAGCGCTCGGCAGTCAGACGCAGCTCCCGGCCCAGGGCCGGCTCCCTGCCGAGCACTCCAGTTTCGTCGGACGTGACCTCGAGGCGGAGCAGCTCCGCGAGGCGCTGGGCGGCCCCGGCCTGGTCACGGTCATCGGCAAGGGCGGTGTCGGCAAGTCGCGGTTGGCGCAGTACGCCGCCCGCAGGACGGCCAGCTTCGAGGGCGGCCGGTTCTGGGTGCCGTTGACGGCCGTGAGCGACGACGAGCTGGTGGCATCCTCCGTAGCACTGGCGCTCGGCTCACGGATCGGGGCCGACGACCCCACGCTGACCATCACCGAGCAGCTGGCTCCCCTCGGCCCGGTTCTGGTCGTGCTCGACGGCTGCGAGCTGGTCGCCGACGGCGTCGCTGAGCTGGTCAGCACCTTGCTCACCGGATGCCCCACCTTGACGCTCCTGGCCACCAGCCGTCAGCCGCTCGGCATTCCTGGCGAGCGGGTGGTCATCGTCGGTCCGCTTCCAGATCCACCCTCGGACGACCAGAATGCCGTACTGGCAAGCGATGCCGTACGGCTGCTGGCCGACCGGGTCCGCGACGGCGGCGACAGCCTGACCATCGACGAGAACACAGCACCGCTGCTGGCAGCACTGTGCGTCAGGTGCGGCGGGCTGCCGCTCGCCCTCGAGCTCGCCGCCGCCCAGCTCTGCGTGATGCCGGTCGGCGACCTGCTCGACCACCTGTCCGAGGTCGTGGCCGGTGACGACCGGCTCCGATCCGTTCTCCGCCGCGGTCACGCCCTGCTCGACGGCGACGAGGCTGCCGTGTTCCGCCGCTTCTCCGTGCTCGACGGCTCAGTCGGCCTGCCGATGATCAAACAGGTCGTGGCCGGTGAGGACATCGCTCCGGTACGGGTGATCCGGCTGCTGCGCGAGCTTGCGGCCCGCGGCCTGCTGGCCGTGGACAGCTCGGGACCGCGCTGGCTCTATCGGCAGGACGACGACGTGCGCCGGTTCGCCCGTGAGCAGCTGGACGCTGTCGGCGAGAGCCACCAGGCCTTCCGACAACTGGCCCAGGCGATCCGGTCGCTGCTGCCGGAGGATCCGCGCGCCGCGCCGGCAGCGTTCGAGCAGCGGGTCACCGAGGTACGGGGCTCCGTACGTTCGCTGCTGGCGGCTGCCTCCAACGGCGAGATCGACAGGGACACCGGGCTGGAGATCGCGTTCCGGCTGCATCGTTACTGGGCCTCCACCAACGTCGCCGAAGGTCGGTTCTGGCTCGCCCGGCTGCTCAAGAGCGCAAGCGACTCGACCTGGACCGGTCATGCGACGTACGCGGCCGGCTACTTGTCTTACTGGGCAGGCGATGCGGGGGCAGCAGTACGGGACCTGCAGGCGGCGGCCGAGCTGATGCGCGACGTCGACGACTCGTATCGCGCACGGGCGCTGATCTTTCTCGGTGGCCTCGCCGACGACCTGGACCGGGGTGACGAAGCCATCGAGTACGTGCGGCAGGCGATCGAAGCGGCGGCGCCGTACGGTGTCGATCTCCAGGTGTCCGCAGCGATGGGGATGGCCTGTGTGCTCGCCGAACGCGCCGACCCAGCGGCGTCGCGATTCGCCGCGGACGCGATCGCGTTGTGCCGGTCACGTGGGTCGGTCGAGCAGCTCGCGGCGGCGATGCCGACCGCCGCGATGTGCTGCTGGCAGGTGGGTGACCTGACGGGCGCCAGAGCGTACGTCGACACGGCGCGGCCGATGCACACCGGCGGTCGGCGGATCGCCCGGGTGGTGCTGATGTCCACGGCCGCGGCCCTTGCCCTGGCCGAAGGTGACGTGAAGGCCGCCATCGACCACGGCCGCAACGCCGACGACGAAGCCACCGAGCTAGGCGTCGAACGGGAAGTGCCGCTGATCCGCACCGTGCTGGCGCGTGCGCTTCTGGCGGACGGGGACGTCCGGGCCGCTGCCGAGCGGGCCGCCGCCGCCCTCGACGCCGCCCGGTCGCTGTCCTTCGACTTCCCGTTCGCCAGCTGTCTCGAGACCGCAGCCCTGGTGGTGCTCGGGTCCGGCGTCGCCGCTGACGGCGGCGAGGTCGGCGACCTCCTCGGCACCGCCGCCGAGCTCCGCGAACGGGGCAACCGGCCGGCGCCCCCCACTCTCCGGGACGCCGTACGGGAGGCCATGCGGGACGGCCTCCTCCCCGACGGGACCAGCAGGCGCGGCCCCCTCGACCGCGCCCGCCTCGACCGGGTCGCCCGTACCGCCCTCGACCTGCTCCATCGCGTCACCGGATGAGGCCGTTGAGCCCGGACGTCAGGGGTTGCTGCAGCTGCGGAACTTCAGCGTCTCGGTCCCGACGCTGGTCACTCCGCCCTTGGTGAAGGACACCTTGCCCTTCAAGGCATAGACCTTGCCGGGCGTGAGCTTCGAGCCGTCGACGGTCGCCTTGGACCCCATCGTCCGTCCGCCGAACACCAGGTGTGCCGCGGCGACCTTCCACCCAGGCGCCGGGCTGCCCTTGACCGCAACCGCGATGGTCGAGGCCGGCAGGCAGGAGACCGGACCGGTGACCCGTACCCGGCCATGCCCACTGACCCTGCTGACCGACGTGTCCAGGCCGGGCAGCAGGACCCGGTTGAAGTACAGCCGGTTGCCGTGCGTGGACTCGATCGACCACGCGACCACGCCGTGTCCCCGCGGCGTCGTGGCGATCTGCGGGATCCCGTTGGCCACGGTGCCGCCCGACGGGAACTGGAACAGCGCCGCACTGGCCGTGTTCGGCAGGTTCGCCACCGTGATGGCGCCGCATTCGTTGCTCACGTCGACCAGCCTGCCGCTGTCGTCGCTGTTCAGGTCGTGCGTCGACGGGGCGCAGGGGTGCTTGTCACCCGTGGGCCGCGGCTTGCTGAAGCCGGTTCCCGTCCACTTGCCGACGACCGGCCAGTAGTCGGCGTTGTCGATCGAGGCGATCAGCCGGACGCCGGAGCGGGTGGCGACCAGGCCGATGTTGGCAGCCGCCGTCCAGGTGTTCGCGACCGGGTGGAAGGCACCCAGGCCATAGCTGACGCCGACCGGCGAGCTGATCTGCCCGTACGACTGGACCGCGATCACCGGTGTCGCCCCCGCGAAGGCGAGGATGCCCGAGCCCGGCGCGTACGGCATCGGCAGGGTGGTCGCGGCGGTGCCGATCCCCTGCCGGACCTCGAGGGAGCTGGTCCCAGCACCCTTGGCGGAGACGGTCCACAGCGCACCGCCCGGTCCGAGCTCGGCATCGAGCAGCTCGCCGTAGCTGACCGCGTCGGAGATGTCGGTGGCCGCCGTCAACGGGCCGCCGGACTGCGACGTCGCGATGGCGATGCGCCCGTCCCGGCCGTTGTAGGCCGGTTGCCCGGTCTCGTGGAACCAGACCAGCGTGACCGCACCGCCGGGGGTGGCGAGGACCCGCAGGTTGGCAGCGCCGGAGATGTCCAGCGAGGGGATGACCTGGACGCCGCCCTTGCAGGCGTTGCCGGCCGGCGGCAGCGTGCACAGGTAGACCTGGCGGTTCGTCAGGTTGTCCAGCTCGTCGTCGCCGATCCAGCCGATGTAGGTGTTCCCGGCGGCATCGGTGGCGACGTCGTAGCCGGAGTACGACGCGTTGTCCTGCAGCACCACCCGCCCGCCGACCAGGCCCGGTTTGGCCGGCGACGACGCCTGCGCGGCGGTGGTCGTACCGATGGCGGCGGCGGCTGTCGCTGCGACGAGGGCGAGACTTCTGACCTTGGCGTACATGAGTTCCTCCGAGCCTGGACGCGGTGTGCTCCTGCCCGTGAGCCAACCGCCCGGGCGTAACGGCTGCGTAATGGCGGTTCCGGGCGTCGAGGGAGCGGTCTCCTGCTTCCGGCAGACTGGGGTCAGCAGCCCACCCGAGGAGAAACCGTGCAGATCAAGGGGATCACGTTCATCGGCACCCGGACACCGGCGCGGGGAGCCATGGTGACGTTCCTCCGGGACGTGCTGCAGCTGCAGCCGGCGACCGGCGGCGACGCCGATTTCTTCGCCCTGCCCGACGGGTCGTCGTTCGCGGTCACCGAACCGTGGGAGCTCGACCCGGCTGAGCGCACGATCGGCTTTCTGGTCGACGACGTCGCTGCAGCCGCCTCCGAGCTGCATGCCGCCGGCATCCTGACCGACGAGGTGGCGACGTCGGAGAGCCAGCGCTACCTGCACTTCCGGGCGCCGGACGGGCAGCTCTACGAGCTGGTCGAGAACCTCTGACCACGGTCAAGCCTGCGGAGCCACGTACCCGCCATCCGCACCGGCCGTGAGCGGTGTCACCGCGACGACGGCCGCCAGGTCGATCGGCCCGTAGACATGGGGAAAGACGACACCAGGGGCGATCTCGTCGTCCCGGCACTCGGCGCTCAGCAGGTCGGGATCGATGGTCAGCAGCAACAGCGGCCCGGCTCCGGCGTAGTAGGCGGCCAGCACCCCGGGGACCTGGTCGAGCCGCGAACAGTGGATGAAGCCCTCCTCCGCCAGGCTGCGCCCGCGGGTGGAGCGGCGGTAGTCGCCGGCCTGCTGCGCTGCGTGCCAGTCCTCCGGCGAGGACACGTGGAAGATCATGTCTGCGACCCTACGCCGAGGTCCTTGAGCAAGGCGCCCACGATCCGGTCAAGCGCGGCCAAGTCCTTGGCCGGCAAGGCAAGTAGCGCTGCAGGTGGCCGGTCGAGGATCTGCTGGGCCGTGGCAGCAGCTGCGAGCCCCTCGGGTGTGGCCGTCACGACCTTGGTCCGCTTGTCGTCCGGGTTGACCGTGCGGGTGACCAGCCCGCGCCGTTCCAGGTCGTCCACGACGATGGTGGTGTAGGGGGCGTCGGTGGCCAGCTCCTGGGCGAGCGCGCGCATGCTCAGTGGCGACTTCGCCAGCCGGCGCAGGGCCTTCGCCCGTACGAAGCTCATGTCCAGGGCCTGGCTGACCTCCCGCTTACGGTCCTCGAGGTCCAGCAGCACCGAGCGGAGGCCGACCCACACGCGGGTCGCCTGATCGTCGGTCCTCATCACACGGCCACGGCCGGCGCCGGCTCGACACTCCCCGCCGTGCGGGCAGCGGACGCCTTGCCCCGAGCACCGGTGACCGCAAGGCCGAGGATCGTCACGGCAACTCCGCAGCCCGCCACGATCCACCAGGCGGGATGGCTGGAGCTGGCAAACCCCTGTCCAACCAGGCCGATCGAGCCCGCACCGGCCACCGAGCCGACCACGGCCACCCCGAGCGACTGGCCCACCTGCCGGCTGGTCGAGGCGACGGCAGCCGCGACCCCTGCCTGTTGCCTGGGCATGCCGGAGACCGCGATGTTGGTGATGGGCGGGTTGAGCATGCCGAAGCCGATCCCGAACACGAGATAGCTCAACAGCAGCAGGGCAAGTGGCGTGGTCGGGGTGAGCGCGGAGAGCATCACCGCCGCGGCTGTCATGGCGATGCCGGCTACGGCGAGAGGGATCCGGGCCCCCCTGTTCCCGACCAGACGGCCGGACAGCGGTGCGAACGCCAGCGACATGGCCGCCATCGGCAAGGTGCACAGGCCGGCCTGCAGCGCCGTGTAGTGACGGACGTCCTGGAGGTAGAGGGTGTTGAGGAACAGGAACCCGCTGAACCCGGCGAAGCCGCACACCGCCATGGCGGCTGCCCCGGAGAAGGGCGTGCTCCGGAAGAACCGCACGTCGATCAACGGCTCGAGCCGCCGGGACTCGTACCGGATGAGCGCGATCAACCCGACCACGGCCACCGCGAACAGCGTGACGATCTCCGTGGAGCCCCAGCCGCGGTGCGGACCCTCGATGATCCCGTACGTCAGGCTGGCGAGAACCGCGACCACCAGGAGCTGCCCCACGGGATCGATCCGCCGCGGGTGCGGCGAGCGGGACTCGGGGACGAACAGCGCGGCGAGGATGCCCGCGGCGATGCCGACCGGGACGTTGACCCAGAAGATCGCGCGCCAGCCGATGGAGTCGACCAGCACGCCGCCGAGAACCGGACCGAGCGCGAGGCTGAGGCCCACGACGCCGCCCCACACGCCGATCGCCCTGGCCCGGGCGCGCGGCTCGGTGAAGACGTTGGTGATGATGGACATGGCGACCGGGTTGAGCATCGAGCCGCCGATCGCCTGGAGTGCCCGGAACGCCACCAGCCAGCCGAGACTCGGCGCGGCGCTGCACAGCAGGGACGCAACGGTGAACACCGCAAGTCC
>JAWWOM010000399.1:0-10075 GCA_033851655.1 Frankiales bacterium | reverse complement strand
CCGATGAAGCGGTGCCAGCTCTGGCTCGCTCCGGCCTCCACCGACACCCGGGCCCGGACCGACGGCGGCAACACGGTGTCGCGGTAGTCCGCACTCTGCGCGTCGAACCATTCCTGGCAGGGCATGGACACGACCCGGGCGCGGACGCCCTCGCCGGTCAGGACTCGCGCTGCGTCGACCGCGACCGAGACCTCTGATCCGGAGGCCAGCAGGATCACGTCGGGGTCTGTTCCGTCGTGGCCGCGGTCCCAGATGACGTAGCCGCCGCGGAGGGCACCCTCTGCCGGTCGGAAGCCGTCCACTGAGCGGTCGAACACCGGCAGATCCTGCCGGCTCAGGCTGAAGGCGGCTGGCCGCTGCCGGGTGCTGAGCACCTGCCAGAACGCGATGGCGGTCTCGTTGGCGTCGGCGGGACGCACCACGTCGAGCCCGGGCATGGCGCGCAGCGAGGACAGGTGCTCGATCGGCTGGTGAGTCGGGCCGTCCTCGCCGAGCCCGATCGAGTCGTGGGTCCAGACGTAAACGGTGGGCAGCCGCATCAGCGCGGCGAGCCGGACGGCGGGGCGCATGTAGTCGCTGAAGACCAGGAACGTGCCACCGAAGGGGCGGCTGATCCCGCCGAGGGCGATGCCGTTCATCGCGGCCCCCATGAAGTGCTCGCGGATGCCCCAGTGAATGGTCTGCCCGGCCGAGTCCGCCTCGGGCAGCCGGCTGGAGGCGGGCAGGAAGGAGGTGGACAGGTCGATGTTGGTGTTGTTGGAGTCGCCGAGGTCGGCGGAGCCGCCCCACAGCTCCGGCAGGTGTGCCGCAGCCGCCTTCAGGGCCGCCCCGAACGCCTTGCGGGTCGCCAAGGGAGTGTCCGCGCGGAAGGTCGGCATGGCCTCGGCGAAACCTGCCGGCACCTCGCCGCCGCGCACCCGGTTCAGCAGCTCGGCCCGCTCGGGGTTGGCCTTCTCCCACGCGGTGAAGCTCTCTGTCCAGGCGGCGTGCAGCTCCTCCGCCCGCGCTGCGGCATCGGCCCTGGCGCGCTGCTCAACGCCGGCGGGTACGGCGAAGGTGGCGTCGGGGTCGACGCCCAGGACCTCCTTCGCTGCCCGAACCGCTGTCCTGCCGAGCGCGGAGCCGTGCGACTTGGGGCTGTTCAGCGCGCCGGGCACGGGCCAGGAGATGATGCTGCGCATCAAGATCAGCGACGGGTGGGTGGTCTCCGCGGTGGCCGCGTGCAGGGCGGCCTCCAATCCTGCGGCGTCGATGTCGCCGTCGGCCGCGAGCTCGACCGACTGGACGTGCCAGCCGTAGGCGGCGTAGCGGGCGGCGACGTCCTCGCTGCTGGCCAGCTCGGTGCTGCCCTCGATGGAGATCCGGTTGTCGTCGTAGACGACGACGAGGTTGCCCAGCTGCTGGTGCCCGGCGAACGCGCTGGCCTCGGAGCTGATGCCTTCCTGCATGTCGCCGTCGGAGCACAGCACGAACACCCGGTGGTCGAACGGGCTCGCGCCGGCCGGCGCATCAGGGTCGAACAGGCCGCGCTCGCGTCGGGTGGCCATGGCCATGCCGACGGCGGTGGCGAGTCCTTGTCCGAGCGGGCCGGTCGTGGTCTCGACGCCAGGGGTGTGTCCCCACTCCGGGTGCGCCGGCGTCTGGCTGCCCAGGGTGCGGTAGGACTTCAGGTCCTCCAGCGTCATCGGGTAGCCGGTCAGGTACAGCTGGATGTAGAGGGTCAGGCTGGAGTGCCCGCAGGACAGCACGAACCGGTCGCGGCCGGGCCAGGTCGGGTCGGCCGGGTCGTGCCGGAGGAAGCGCTGGAAGAGCAGGTGGGCGGCCGGTGCCAGGCTGACCGCGGTGCCCGGGTGGCCGTGGCCGGCCCGCTCGACGGCGTCCATCGCGAGGGTGCGGGCGGTGGTGACGGCGGCCGTGTCCTCGGCCGTCCAGACGAAGTGGTCGGTCGGCTGCAGGGTGCTGGTCACCGGTGGGCTCCTTCGTGGCGGGCGCGGGACTGCGTCGGAACTACGGACGGCAGTGCCGGAGATGGGTTCATCCGGGTCGCCGCGGAGTGTCGGAAGGGGCGGTTGCAGTCACCACAGGGTGTAGCCGCCGTCGATCACCAGGACCGATCCGGTGACGAACGACGCGGCGTCGCTGGCCAGGTACAGAGCGGACGGGGCGATCTCGGTTGCCTGGGCGTAGCGCTGCATCGGCACTTCGTCGATCCAGTAGTGCCGGAACTCGGGGGAGTCGATGTCGGAGATCTCGGTCTTGGTGTAGCCGGGAGCGAGCGCGTTCACCCGGACCTGGTGCGGCGCCCACTCGGCGGCCAGGGAGCGGGTGAGGTGGTGCACGGCGGCCTTGGAGATCGCGTACGGGGCGTGCCACTGCGGCCGGTTGATGATCATGCCGGACATCGAGCCCACGTTGACGATGGACCCGGCGCGGCGCTGCACCATCTGCTCGCCGACCACCTGGCAGGCTTTCCACACCGCGTCGAGGTTCGTGTCCATCAACCGGTTCCAGGCCTCATCGTCGATGGTGAGCGACTCGCCGTGGATGCCGATGCCGGCGTTGTTGATGAGGACGTCGATCGGCCCGAGACGGGTGTTGACGGTGTCGCGCATGGCAATCAGGTCGGCCCGGCTGGTGACGTCGGTGGTGACGGCGATCGCCGGCACGCCGTAGTGCGAGAGCTCGGCGACCGCTTCCTCGTTGCGGACGGCGTCACGCGCGGCGACAGCCACGGCGGCGCCGGCTTCGGCGAGCGCGATCGCGATCGCCTTGCCGATGCCGCGGTTTCCGCCAGTGACGACGGCGACCTTGCCATCGAGCCGGAACAGGTCCAGGACGCTCACGCGCTCTCCCTCTCTGCGGTTGCTGACGTGGAGTTGGCGGGGGCGATCCGCAGGATGCGGTCCGCCCGGGAACGGGTGCTCTGGATGAGCTCGGCATTGCGCTGGTCGGAGCCGTGCGAGCGTTCGTAGGCCTGCTCCGCGCTGCGGCCGAAGCGCATGTGCCGGTCGATGAGCCGCTGCAGGCGGGTTTCCTCGCCCGGCTCGACGTACCAGGTCTCATCCAACAGCGACGCGGTCGCGCCCCAGGCGTCGTCATCGACGAGCAGATAGTTGCCTTCGGTGACGATGAGCGGCACCTCCCGGGGGACCGGGACGGCGCAGGCGATCGATTCCTCCAGACCGCGGTCGAAGAACGCGGTATAGACGACCGGCTCGTCGCGAGCGCGCAGCCGCCGCAGGAGGTTGATGTAGCCGGCGCTGTCGAAGGTGTCGGCGGCCCCCTTGCGAGGGTGACGGTCGAGGCGGTGCAGCTCGGCGTTGGACAGGTGGAACCCGTCGAGAGAGACCAGGACGGCAGCCTCGCCCAGGGCGTCGGCGATCTGCTGGGCAAGGGTGGACTTGCCGGCGCCGGGGGCGCCGGTGATGCCGAGGATCCGGCGCTGCCCGTCCGCTGTGAGGGACCGGGCTGCCTCGGCGAGCTCGACCACGGTGACCGGCTGGGCGGCAGCTGCGTCGTTCATCGTGGGGTCAGTCATGACACACCCTTCGGTGCGAAGTTGTGGTCGGAGCCGTCGCCGACGACGTGGGCAGGGTCGGTGCCGGCGGGGTCCGTGCTGGCCGGCTCGGCTGACATCAGTAGCGCCTCGGGGGACTTGGCCCCGGTCATCAGCGCGACGGCCTCCTCCATGGACGTACTGGCGGGTTCGACCACCGCGATGCGCCGTCCGAGCCGGTGGATGTGGATGCGGTCGGCCACCTGGAACACGTTGGGCATGTTGTGGCTGATCAGCACCACGGGCAGGCCGTTGTCCCGGACCTTCTCGATGAGCCGGAGCACCTGGTTGGTCTCCCGGACCCCCAGCGCCGCGGTCGGCTCGTCCATGATCACGACGCTGCGCGCCCAGGCCGCGACCCGGGCCACCGCGACGGCCTGACGCTGACCGCCGGACAGGTTCTCCACCCGTTGGCGGATGGACTGGATGTGGATCCCCAGGTCCGCCATCTGCTGGGCGGACTGGTGCCGCATCGCTGGCTTGTCCAGCTTCCGGAACACCGTGCCCAGGACACCTTTGCGCCGCTGCTCGCGGCCGAGGAACAGGTTCTGGGTGATGTCCAGAGCCGGGGCGACGCCCAGCTCCTGGTAGACCGTCTCGATGCCGGCCCGCCGCGCGTCGAGTGGGCTGTGGAAGTGCACCGGTTCACCGTTGAGCGAGATCGTGCCGGCGTCGGGGACGATGGCGCCGGTCAGCGTCTTGATCAGCGTGGACTTTCCAGCGCCGTTGTCGCCGATGACCGCGAGGATCTCCCCGGCGCGCAGGTCGAAATCGCAGTCGTTGAGGGCGACGACGTGGCCGTAGAGCTTGGTGAGGCCGCGGGCTTGCAGGACGGTGGGAGCTTCCGAGTCGGTCATCGTGTCTGCCTTGTCCGGATGATGTGGTCGACGGCGACGGCGAGAACGACCAGCACCCCGGTGGCGACCTGCTGGTACAGCGAGTCGATGCCCGCCTGGGTCAGTCCGTTCTGCAGCACGGTCACGATGAGCGCGCCGATCAGCGTACCGACCACGCCGCCGCGGCCGCCGAACAGGCTGGTGCCACCGATGACGACGGCGGTGATGCTGTCGAGGTTGGCGGTCGAGTAGCCGCTCGGGTCGGCTGTCGGGGTGCGGCCCAGCGCCTGCCAGGCGCCGACCGCGTAGATGACAGCGCCGATGACGTACACCCCGAACAGCACCCGCTTGACCTTGATGCCGGTCAGCTGGGCGGCCCGCGGGTTGTCCCCGACCGCGTAGACCCGCACCCCCCACGAGGTCTGGGTCAGCGCGTAGGCGAACACGGCCGTCAGCGCGATCCACAGCAGCACGCCGTAGGTGATGGTGACGCCCCCGATGGTCGGACCCTGGTTCAGCACGGTCAGGAAGGAGGAGTTGATCGGGTAGGACTGGGAGGAGGTGTAGAGCCGCGAAGCGGCCGAGATGGCCGACAGTGCACCGAGGGTGACGATGAACGGGGGCAGCGAGAACCAGGCGATGAGCCACCCGTTCAGGGCGCCGAGCGCGGCGCAGACGACCACGCCGAGAAGCAGGGCCACCACCGGGTTGCCGTTGACGGCGTACTTCCCGATCACCACGGCGCCGAGCACCATCAGCGCGCCGTTGGCCAGGTCGATGCCGGCGGTCAGCACGATCAGGGTCTCACCCAGGGCCAGCGTGCCTATCACGACGGACTGCTGGGCGATGAGCGACAGGTTGGCGGTGTTGAAGAACGTGCTGGTGGTGACCGAGAAGATGAGGATCGCCAGGAGCAGTGCGCCCAGCGGGCCGACGATCTGGTTGGTGGCGAAGCTGCGGAGGAACCCGCCGCGGTCGACCCCCAGTTCGAGGGCCGCCGCGTCGGACTCACGCAGTTGGACCTGCGTCACGTCGTGCCCCAGCAGTTCTGCAGGCCCCAGGCGGAGGTCTGGGACGTGATGCCCGCCGCGGGCTTATCGGTGATCAGCATGGTGCCGGAGTCGTTCAGGCCGGACTTGGGCTTGGTGCCATCCTTCACGAACGCCGCGATGGCCTGCACCGCGAGCTGACCCATCTTGCTCGGGAACTGCATGGCGGTGGCGCCGATGATGCCGCTCTTGACGTCGGCGACGCCGGAACAGGCGCCGTCCACCGACACGATGGTCACCTTGCCGGCGAGGCCCTTGTTCTTGATGGCCGTGTACGCGCCGTGCGCGGTCGGCTCGTTGATCGTGTAGAGCAGGTTGGTGTTGGCGTGCGCCGACAGCAGGTTCTCCATGGCGGACTGGCCGGTGTCCACGGTGCCCTTGCCCAGCGCGGTCCCGACAATCAGCGGACTCTTGTCCGTGATGCCGTAGCCCTCGAGGAAGCCGAAGTGGCGACCGTGCGACGGTCCGTCGGACAGGTCGAAGTCGATCATGGCGATGTGCGCGGGTGTGGGCCCGTTCACCTTCGCCCACTGGCCGATCAGCTTTCCGGCGGCGGTGTTGTCAGTGGCGAACGTCGCGTCGGCCGCGTCGATCGGGGACAGCGTGGCGTTGACCGTGACCACGAGGATGCCCTTGGCCCGGGCCTTCTTGACCACGTCGACCAGAGCGGTGGCGTTGGCCGGGTCCAGCACGATCGCCTTGACCTTGTTGGTGATCATGTCCTCGATCGCGGTGACCTGGGTCGCGGAGTCGCCGGGCACCTTGGCTTCCGCCTTCATCACGCTCCAGCCGTTGGCTTTTGCCGCGGACTCGGTCGCCTTCTCCAGTGTGCCGAAGAACGGGTTTGACAGGTTCAGCTCGACGATGCCGATCTTGACGTTGCCGGACGCGGCCCCCCCGGTCCCGGAGCTGGTCGTTGCGCTGCTCGACCCGGCCATGCTCGACCCCGCGCTGCTCGACCCGGCGCTGCTGGCCCCGGCGCTGCTGGCCCCGGCGCTGCTGGCTGAACTGCCCCCCGCCGAGGTCGCCGGCTTGCTGCTGCTTGAGCCGCATGCTGCGGCGGCCAGGGTGGCACCGATGGCGAAGATGCTTCCGGCGACCCGGAGGCCGCGGCTGCGCTGACTGATCTTCATTCGATCTCCTGGGTGACAAGGGTTGTTGACAGCGGGGAGCAGGCGCCGGGTTCTGGTTCGGACTGACGCGTTAACTGCCCTGATGTCGTCGATGTTGCGAGTCGTTACGTCGGACTGTCAAGCAACGATTCGTGTCTTATGTATTGCCATCGGTGAAAGTGTGTGGTTCAGTCGGGGACAGCCACGATCGCAAGGGGGCACCATGAGCAACGGTTCCGCGCCGACCGCGAGCCCGCCCGCTCGGGCGGCGGATGGCCCGGGAGCCGTCCTGCAGCTGATCATCAGCGGTGCAGCGCGGACCCGCAGCGCGGTCGCCGAGGTGACCGGGCTCTCCCGGTCCACGGTGGGGCAGCGGCTGGAGGCCCTGTTCGCCGCCGGCTTGATCCTGGAGACGGATGAGCTGGTGCCGTCGCGAGGACGGCCGTCCCGGGCGCTCCAGCTGAACTCACGGTCAGGCGTGATGATCTCGGTGGACATCGGCGAGGAGCGCACGCGGATCGCCGTCACCGATCTGAACACCGCGATCCTCAGCGACCGGCTGGAGCGGCTCGAACTGGGCGTTGGACCGGAGATCCTGCTCGACAAGATCACCGCGATCATCCGCGACATGCTTGCGCAGCCTGAGCTGGCCGAGAGCACCGTGGCGGGCCTCGGGCTGGGCCTGCCGGCACCGGTGGACTACGACGCCGGCCGGGTCATGGGCTGGTCGGTCATGTCCGGGTGGGAGGACTTCGACATCCGAGGGCACCTTCGCCAGACCTGGCAGGTGCCGATCCTGATCGACAACGACGTCAACCTCATGACCCTGGCTGAGCATCGTCGGTACTGGCCCAACGAGCGCCACCTGTTCTACATCAAGGCCGGCACCGGCATCGGCAGCGGCATGATCATCGACGGCGCCATCAACCGCGGCGCCCAAGGCGCGGCCGGTGACATCGGCCACGCGCACATCGCCGGGTTTGGCGACCCGCTGTGTCGGTGCGGCAACCTTGGCTGCCTCGAAGCCTTGGCCGGCGGATGGGCGCTGGCCCGAGACCTTCGCGGCGGGGAGGACCTGGCGAGCCACGACGCCCGCGACGTCGCCGAACGGGTGAGGCGCAGTGACAGCCGAGCCGTGGCCGGTCTTCGCTCAGCCGGGCGCATCATGGGCGAAGCCGCCGCCTACGCCACCAGCCTGCTCAACCCCGACGTCATCGTCTTGGGCGGCATCCTCGGCACCACCGGCGACCATCTGATAGCCGGCGTGCGCGAGGTCATCTACCAACGCGCCCTGCCGCTGGCGACCAAGCACCTACGCATCCTCCCCACCAAGTACAAGTCCCGCGCTGCGATCGCTGGCGCCGGGTACCTCATTCGCGACCACGTCCTCGACCCGACGACGATCGATCGAATGCTCGCGAGGAGCTCGGATCCGTTCACCGCCACCTGACCTACCCACCGCACCGATGCCGCGGTTCGCCCATGAGACCCGCGAGTGGTTCGGCACCGGAGCCGGCGTACCTGTCGATTTCACCCGGTGCCCACGCAACAGCGCCTCATAGGGTGGATCACCGAGGATGGTCAGCGTGCTGGTGAGGTGCTTCCGAACGTCTTCTGCCAAGCCCACATGCGACGAGCGGTGGCCCCGGCCGGAGCTGCCCCCGGGCCGAGGATCGAGACGGCCATCAGCGCGAGGAGCGGGGCGGTGTTCGGATCGGTCGCTTGGCCGCTGAAGAGCAGCCCGAGGTCTTGGCCGATGACCCAGATGGCCAGCGCAAGGACGAGGCCCGCGATGACGGCGGGCCCGCGGGTCCTCCGGTGCAAGGCGCCAAGCCCGATCAGCGCCTCGACAATGACCAGCACGGCGACCACCACCGTTCCGTGGCTAGTCATCCAACCAGAGGCGGGGTCGGGCCCGGCCAATGCACTCACCAGATCCTGGCCCGTGTTCTGCGCCGGGAGCGCCTGGAGGACCGCACCACCAACCCAGATCACCGCCCAGGCGATAGGCAACCAGCGGGCCGGGGTCTCCCGCCCGGCATCTCGCGAGGGCCAAGCCGCGAGCGCGAGCAGCACGTAGACCAGCACCGATCCCGGCGCCCCGGTCAGGAGGCTTGCGTGGCCGCTGGCCATACCTGACAGGCCCTCGCCGAGGAACCACACGCCGAGCCCCCACGGGACCGAGACGGCCAACGCGAGCTTTGCCGTCCGGGGGAACAGCAGCCCGAGCCCGATCAGCAGCTGGATCAAGGCGAAGGGCACATCCCAGGCGACCGGGTGCGCCGCGATCAGCCGTGCGCCCCACAGCACCGGGGCGGAGACCCAGTGCGGCTGCCCTGAGGCTGTCGGCGCGATGACCTGGTTCGCGAAGTCGGTTCCCAGCATGTAAGGCTGGAGCTGCAGCAGGCCGTCGAGCAACCAGAACAGGCCGAGCGCGATCTGCAGGTGCCGGCGGGTGAACCGAAGGGAGAAGTGGGAGAGGGAACCAGCCCCCGTGGCGGTAGCCGCCACCGGACGATCGGTCAGACTCACAGTGAACCTCAATTCGATGCGCCAGCCGCGACGGGCTGGTCCGGACGAGAAATGCCTTCAACTCACTCTTGCGTCCGTAGCGCTTCATGTCGTCGGGGCCAGCAGCACACGTGGGTGTCGTTACTCCGGTAGTCCGGCTTTCCCGCTGGCCGCAATGCCTTCTCGCCATCCAGCAGGTAAAATGACCGCACTTGGTCAGCGTGCAGGAGCTGCGCTGGTCAGGGCTTCCGACCAAGCCGGAGACCGACGATCGCTGGCCACGGCAGGGGACCAGCCGGCGCCGAGTATCGCGAGGGCCATCAGCGCGATGATCGGAGCGGTGTTCGGATCGGTCGCCTGGCCGCTGTAGAGCTGCCCGAGGTCCTGTCCGATGACCCAGATCACCAGCGCAAATGCGAAGCCGACCGCGACGGCCGCGCCGCGGGTCCTCTGCCGCAGCGCGGCGAGCCCGATCAGCGCCTCGCCAATGACCAGCGCGACGACCACCGCCGTGCCGTGGCTCGTCGTCCAACGGGAGCTGGCGGCGTCGAGCCCGCCGAGCGTACTCACCAGAGCTGGGCCGGTGTTCTGCCCGGGAAGCGCCTGGAACACCGCACCGCCAACCCAGAGCCCCGCCCAAGCCACGGGCAACCAGCGCGCCGGTTCTTCGTCCCGAGGATCGCGTAAGGGCCACGCCGAGAGCGCGAGCACTGCGTAGAGCAGCGCGGAGCCCGGCGCGCCGGTCAGCAGGCTTGCGTGGCCGCTGGCGAGCCCGGACAGACCCTCGCCGAAGAACCACATCCCGAGCGCCCACGGGACCGAGACGGCCAAGGCGAGCCTGGCCGTGCGCGGGAACAGCAGCCCGAGGCCGATCAGCAGCTGGATGGCGGCGAGCGGCACATCCCACACGACCGGGTGCGCCGCGATCAGGCTCGCGCCGGCCAGCAACGGGGCGGAGACCCAATGCGGCTGTCCGGACGCGGTCGGGGCGATGACCTGCGTCGCAAAACC
>JAWWOM010000380.1:0-3311 GCA_033851655.1 Frankiales bacterium | reverse complement strand
TCGCTCGCCTCGCGAAAGACGGCTATCCCGTCATCGCCCCCGCCAACCCGCTGCGCGGGCTGACCTCGGACGCCGACTACATCCGCAGCGTGCTGCAGAGCATCAACGGCCCGATCGTGCTCGTCGGCCACTCCTACGGCGGCGCCGTCATCAGCAACGCCGCACGAGGTGTGCCGAACGTCAAGGCGCTCGTCTAGTCGCCGCCTTCGCACCCGACACCGGCGAGAACCTCCAGGGACTCGTCACCATGAACCCCGGCACCATGATCACGCCAGACGCGCTCGACACGCGGCAGTACCCACTGCCCGACGGTGGCGAGGGCACCGATCTCTACATCAAAAAGAGCGTCTTCCACGACGCCTTCGCCGGCGACCTTCCGCTCTCGCAGACCAACCTCATGTGGGCCGAGCAGCGGCCATTCTCGCTCGCCGCGTTCAACGAGCCCTCGGGCGATCCGGCCTGGAAGACCGTTCCGTCGTGGTACCTCGTCCCAACCGACGACCACGCGATTCCACCGGCCACGGAATGGTTCATGGCACACCCAACGCAACAGCGCCGGCCGTCCAACGACGTCCCCACGACAGACTCTCCAACGGTTGCTGAGCGTGACCGATGACCCAGCGGCAGCACTCAGATATCCGTCTGATATGTATGGCCCGGGGAGTGAATCGATCAAGGTTCCCGGCCGCGCAGATGCGATGTTCTGTGCTTCGCCATTAGTACCCGATGTGTGCGCTGGTGACTTGCGTGCGGCCGGGCGCTCGGCGCGCGGGTAGGTTGCGACCGTGGGCTTCGTGCGGGCACGTGGGCTCGAGATCGCGTATGACCGGGTGGGTACGGGTCCGCCGCTGGTGTTCGCACATGGCGGTGCAGAAGACGGCCGGGTGTGGCGGCCGCAGCTAGCCGCGCTTGCCGACGAGTTCACGGTCGTCGCATGGGACGAGCCGGGGGCGGGACGGTCATCAGATGTGCCTGCGGGTTTCGGTCTGGCCGACTACGCGAGCTGCCTCGCCGCGTTGATCGAGTCGCTCGAACTTGGGCCGGTGTACGTCGCAGGTCTGTCCTGGGGCGGGACCCTCGTGCTCGAGCTCTACCGCCACCGACCGGACCTGGTTACGGCGCTGATCCTCATCGACACATACGCCGGCTGGAAGGGCTCGCTGTCCGAGGACGAGGTGCGGGCGCGGGTTGGAGGTTTGCGCGAGATGCTCGCCGCGCCGCCCGCGTCGTTCGCCACTCTTCCTGGGCTGTTCGCGGGGGCGCCGCCGAAAGAGTTCGTCCCGCTGCTAGAAGAGCTGGCCGCGGCGGTGCGCCCGAAGAGCCTGCAGACCGCATTGCTCGTGATGGCCGAGACCGACCAGCGTGACCTGCTGCCCCAGATCGCGGTGCCGGTGCTGCTGATCTGGGGCGAGCAGGATTTGAGGTCGCCGCTCACCGTTGCGCGCCAGTTCGAGGAGGCGATTCCCGGCGCCGAACTCGTCGTGATCCCAGCCTGCGGCCACGTCAGCAACCTCGAGCAGCCGACGGCCGTCAATGCGGCGGTACGGGCATTCTGCCGCGCCCATCCACGCGCTCGATCATGACAATCCCCAAGCAGGAGCGGGATGCCGTCGACGAGGCCGGCGTCGTGCACGGTGGCATGCACAGCCGGTCACCACGGGCCCGGCTGGCTGCTAGTCCCCGGAGCCGTCCGAATATTTCGCACAGAACGACGGCAGCGCAGGACCAGGTCCTACCGCATCGCCGATACCGATTAGGCGATCTCGCGCCCAGAGCTAGTGATCACTGCGTCAGTCTGGGACACGCATCAGGCTCGATCAGCAGTGACAGCGGCCTCCAGGTATGGAGCAGCCAGGAAGGGCTGGCACGCAGACACGGGCTGAGGGAGTTGGTGACGTGAAAGTGGCCCCGCTCCACCGGTACCGAGCGAGGCCGTCCTTCATGTCCTGACGGTCGAGACCCCCGAGACCGACCGGCATAAGCACCGTTTGGGTTCAAAGGTCAGACCACCCCGATGCCTCAGGTGAGCGTAATTCTTCCTCGGAAGCTAACCGTTAGTCAACGCTTTTACAACAAGTTGCGTGATTACTTCGACTGATTACCAAATCGCAGAAACTTGGATTGGTCTGATGCCGTGATGAGATGTATGGTCCACAGGCCCAGGCGGTTGTTCCCCCGATCAACCGCCTGGGCTTATCGCAGCCCTCGGGCTCGCCGATATTTGATTTAGGGCGTCGGGTGGATCGCGACCCGTGGCTTGTATTGACTGGGGCGGCGAGCGGTGCCTCGCCGGCCTGGGGCGACCCGAGATTTTGGCCGGGTTGCCGGTGACGATGGTTGCGTCGTGGGACCCGGCAATGCAGGCGTAGCGTCACTGCTGCTGATGCCGTACGCCACGGGACCCGATCCCGTATCTGGCCTTGGTCCGCGTACTGCGTCTTGCCGTGTGCGGAACATGGCACCACTATCAGGCGTTCGGGACGCCCGGAGTCCCGTCATGGAAAACCCGGATGTGGTGGCCGCTGAGCTCAGCCACCTCGATCACGCCATCCAGCGGACCGGCATAAAGCTCGAGGCCCGGGTGCGGGCGCTGGCCGACACCGTCCGGCTCACAGTGGGCTCCTATGTCGGGATGAGGATCACGCTGGTCGCCGAGGGTCACTCACTGACCGTGACGGCGATGGAGCGGTTCATCGATCCCGGCGACATCACCGCTTCGGCGCGGCTGCCGTTGGCCGCGCTCACCGGCGTCGAGCCCGGCAGCATGATCGTGTTCTACGCCAGCATGGCCGGCGCGTTCGTCGACCTCGCCGCCGACTTGGGCTTTGCGTTGGGAGTGAGGCTTGATGGGCTCATCGTCGATGATCATCCCCTGGGGCCGCGGGTGCTATCGGGCGTGGCCGGGATGAGCGACATGTCGCAGGTCAACCAGGCGATCGGCATCCTCATCGCGCGTGGGCACACCCACGACAGTGCCCGCACGGAACTGCGGCGCCTGGCTCGTCTGGTTGAGATCACCCTTGTCCCCGCAGCCCAGAGACTGATCCAAGCCAGCCGGCGCCCGCCCGGACCAGCCAGCGTTCCCGCCTGAACGTCGCACCCTTGATGGGCGTGCGGGATCCTCGGCACACCGCGTCATACATCGCTCACGATCGTCCGGTCGCGCAGTGGCAGCTACGGCGCCGGATACCGATGATCACCCGTGAGAACCAGCACCCTGGACGACCTCGAACGGTTGAATCCTTGTGCACCGACCGTTCCACAGCGGCATGGGCCGACTGCTGCGGCGCGATGTGTTCGGTCGAGGCGCC
>JAWWOM010000364.1:0-2518 GCA_033851655.1 Frankiales bacterium | reverse complement strand
AGCGTGGTCTTCAGGAACATGTCGTTGCAGTCGAGGGCCAGGGCCAGCTCCAGGGTGCGGGAGTCCTGCGCCCGCGCCCCGTCCCGGGAGGTTTCCACGGTGGCACCGACGAACGCCACGTTCGCGGCCTGCGCCCGGGCGGACTGCCAACGGGACTGCCGCTCCCACGCCGCCGCGACCCCCAACGCGTCGTCCTGGGACATCGGCCGGCCCTGCAGGGTCTCCAGCAACCGGATCGCCTCCGGACCGGTGCCGGCCAGGGCCACCTCGAGCAACGTCTCCTGCACCGTCAACGGCTCGCAACGGAAATCCAGCAATTCGTGGTCGAGAATGTCGTCGGCGTCCAGCAGCATCATGTCAGTTGGGACCGGCAGACAATCACCGTACCAGCCAATGTCGCCACTCGAATGCATGTCTTAATTCTACCGTCCGTGGCCCGGTATCACAAGCCCTGGCTGGCCCACATTGCTTACGTACCAGACACTTTGGTCACCCGGGAGAACGGCGCCGGAAGCGGCTGCCAGCGGCTGAGTCAGAACCGCTCCCCCTTATTGGCCGCCTTTGTCTTCCATGCATTTTCCCGCTGTTCACCACGGGAGAAGGTCGATGTATGCTGAAGAACATGCCTGAACGCTACCCACCAGTAGACCCGTACGAGACCGGGTTGCTCGAGGTCGGCGACGGCAACCTGATCTACTGGGAGTCCTGCGGCAACCCGGATGGCAAGCCGGCCGTCGTCCTGCACGGCGGACCGGGCTCAGGCTGCACCGAAGGCGCCCGGCGCAACTTCGACCCGGCGGCCTACCGGATCGTGCTGTTCGACCAGCGCAACTGTGGCCGGAGCATGCCGCACGCCAGCGACCCCACCACGGACCTGTCAACCAACACCACCCAGCACCTCATCGCCGACCTCGAGCTGCTGCGGAAGCATCTCGGCATCGAGCAGTGGCTGGTGTTCGGCGCCTCGTGGGGTGCGACGCTCGCCCTCGCCTACGCGGAGGAGCACCCATCCAGGGTCAGCGGGATCGTGCTGTTCGCGGTGACCAACACCACCCGGGCCGAGCTGGAATGGCTCTACCACGGGGCCGCCCGGTTCTTCCCCGAGGCGTGGGACACGTTCAAGCGCGGCGTCCCTGACCCGCAGCGACACGGGGACCTCATCGCCGCCTACCACCGACTCATGGAGAGTCCCGACCCGGCCGTCCGCGAGCAGGCGGCCTACGACTGGTGCACCTGGGAGGACTCTCTGGCCTCGCACGAGGAGGGCTGGGAGCCGACCCCGCGGTACGCCGACCTCCGCTTCCGCTTGTGCTTCGCGCGGATCGTGACGCACTACTTCGCCAACCACGGCTTTCTGACCGAGGGCCAGCTGCTGGCCAACGTCGACCGGCTGCACGGCATCCCCGCCGTGCTGATCCACGGGCGCCTGGACATGGGCTCGCCCCCGGACACCGCGTGGCGGATGGCGCAGGCCTGGCCGGACGCGGAGCTGCAGATCATCCCTGGCGGTCACGGCAGCGGCCCGTACTTCGCCCCGGCGATCATCGCCGCAACCGACCGGTTCAGGCGCTAGCGCGAGGCGTAGTCGGGTGCGGAGAACGGCCAGTCGGCCGCAATCCACGCCAACACGGCGTCGTACAACGGCTTGTCCAGCGACGCGTGGTCGGCCCGCACCCAGGATCGGACGTCGAGGTCGAATCCCTCCCGCCTGGGCGGATAGAGATAGACGCAGCCGATCACCTCACCGGTCGACGGCTCGAGGACGGTGTACGTGAACCCGGTCCGTTTGACGAAGTCCGCCTCGTGCTCGGCGAGGTCGGCGTGGTTCTGCTCCAGCGTGTAGTCATCCACCGGCCAGTCACGACCCGCAAACCCGGGCGTCGCGTGGATGTGCTCCTGGCTGCCGTGCCACGCAGCGAAGTCGGCGACGTTGTTCGCGACCTGCAACGGCTCGAGCCGGAAACCCGGCCCGTCAAGGAAGAGCGGCACGTCGAAGTCGCCAGGCACGATAGGGGCCACGTCAGACATCGGGTTCTCCAGGAGTGATCGGCCAAGTGGTGCGGGACAGGTCGGGCCGGGCGCAGGACCCGACAGCGCTGGTGCGCAAGCCCAGTCGTACCAGGGACTCCGCCACGGCGACGGACGCCGTGACCCCGTCGACGACAGGGACGCCCACCGCAGAGGACACCAGAGTGTCAAGGCCGGCCATGCCGCCGCAACCCAGCACGATGACCTCGGCGTGGTCCTCCAAGACGGCTCTGCCGGCGGTCTCGATGATGACAGCCGCCGCGGCCGCCGGATCGTCGTCGAGCTCCCGCGTCGCGAGGCCGACGGCCAGCACCGACGCGCACCGGGACAGCAGACCGGCCAGCAGCAGCCGGTCCTCCACCTGGGCGACCGACCGGGGCAACGTGGTGATCACCGAGAACGTCCGACCCAGCATCATCGCGACCTGGGCCGCGCACTCCGCGATGTCGAGCACCGGCACGTCGAGCAGCTCCTGCAGCCCCTCGCGCCC
>JAWWOM010000247.1:0-9632 GCA_033851655.1 Frankiales bacterium | reverse complement strand
CGCAACTCGGAGTACCAAGCCCTGCTGCCGATCCGGGGCAAGATCCTCAACGTCCACAAGGCGTCGATCGCCGACATGCTCAAGAACGCCGAGTGCGCCGCGATCATCCAGGTGCTCGGCGCCGGCTCCGGGCGCACGTTCGACCTCGACTCCGCGCGCTACGGCAAGGTGATCCTGATGGCGGACGCGGATGCGGACGGCAGTCACATCCGCTGCCTGTTGCTGACCCTGCTCTACCGCTACATGCGCCCGCTGCTCGAATCCGGCCGGGTCTTCGCCGCAGTGCCCCCGTTGCACCGGATCGAGGTGGTCGGCACCAAGGAGCCGATCTACACCTACACCGACCCTGAGATGCGCCGCAAGATCGCCGAGCTCGAGCGCAAGGGCAAGCGGATCAAGCAGCCGATCCAGCGCTACAAGGGCCTGGGTGAGATGGACGCCCGCCAGCTGGCCGAGACGACCCTGGACCCGGGCCGGCGGACCCTGCGCCGGATCTCCCTCGGCGACGCCGAGTCGGCGGAGCAGTTCTTCGAGCTGCTGATGGGCAACGACGTGGCGCCTCGCCGCCAGTTCATCGTCGACTCCTCGAGCGTCGTCGATCGCGAGCGGATCGATACCTGAGGCCGCGCCCGACTGCGCACATGGTGGTGCCGGCTGAAGATCTGATGAAGAATCTGCTCCACCGTCCGATACCGGAGAAGCGGATGCCAATCGGAAGGCGCGTCATGACCGAGCCCGGAGCCGTTCCAGGCGCGATCGGCGGTCCTGACCCGGAACCGCTGCGGGTCGACGAGCTGAGCCGCGAGGAGCTCGACCGCATCTGCATGTACAACCTGCTGACCACGGCGTCGGAGCAGATCTACTTCAAGGACGTGCGGAGCCGGTTCCTCCGGGTCAGCGCCGGCCTGGTCAGCCTGTTCGAGGTCGCCGGCCCGGCTGAGCTCGAGGGGCTCAGCGACTTCGACTTCTTCAGCGACGAGCACGCCCGCACCGCGTACGAGGACGAGCAGCGGATCATCGCCACCGGCGAGCCGCTGACCGACATCGAGGAGCTGGAGACCTGGCCCGACCGGCCGGACAGCTGGGTCTCGACGACCAAGCTGCCGTTGCGCGACTTCGAGGGCCGGATCATCGGTACGTTCGGCATCTCGCGGGAGATCACCCGGCGGGTCCTCGCGGAGCGCGAGGTGCACCGCAAGACCGAGGCGCTGACCGACTCCCACGCCGAGCTGCAGCGGCTGGAGCGCGAGCTCCGTACCGTCCTGGAGACCTCGCCGGACTCGATCTCGTGGTTCGACACGGACCTGCGTTACCGCTACGCCAACCCCGCAACCGAGCTGATCACCGGCCAGGCCAACGACACGCTGATCGGCAGGAGCAACCGCGAGCTCGAGCACGGCGAGGACTTCCTCGTGGTGTGGGAGGCGGCGTTGCGCCGGGTGCTCGCGACCGGCCGGCCGGGTGATCTCGAGTGGTCGTCCTCCCTGCGCGGGCACCCGCGCTGGTACCACTCGCGGCTGGTGGCCCACGTCGACGACGACGGCGAGGTCATCGGCGTGCTGACCTCGACCCGCGACCTCAGCGACCTCAAGGCGGCCGAGCAGGCGCTCGCCCACCAGGCCGTGCACGACACCGTGACCGGCTTGGCCAACCGGGCGCTGCTGCTGGACCGGGTCGCCCAGAGCCTGCTGCGGCTGGAGCGGCTGCCCGGCCGGATCGCCGTCCTGTTCGTCGACCTCGACTTCTTCAAGACGGTCAACGACACGCTGGGTCACGACGCCGGTGACCAGGTCCTGGTCGAGGTAGCCCGGCGGCTGGAGTCGGTCTCCCGCCGGACGGACACGGTGGCCCGGTTCGGCGGCGACGAGTTCGTGGTGCTCTGCGACAAGCTGCGGCTCGACGAGGACGTGCGGGTCGTGGCCGAGCGCGTGGTACGGGTGCTGGCAGAGCCGGTGACGATCGACGGCCGCGAGGTGCAGCTCAGCGCCAGCATCGGCATCGTCGTCAACGATGACCCGTACGCCCGGGCCGAGGAGCTGATCCGGGACGCAGATGCCGCGATGTACCAGGCCAAGGAGCGCGGCCGCGGCCGGTTCCAGTTCTTCGACCCCGCCCTTCGCGACCGGGCGATGGCCAAGCACGCCCTCGAGGCCGAGCTGCGCGTGGCGCTGGACCGGGGCGAGTTCAGGCTGCTCTACCAGCCGCTGTTCTCCCTGGTGGACAAGTCCCTGATCGGCGTCGAGGCGCTGATTCGCTGGGAGCATCCGGTGCGCGGGTTGCTCGCCCCGGAGGACTTCATCAACGTGGCCGAGGAGCGCGGACTGATCACCTCGATCGGGGCGTGGGTCCTGGACGAGGCCTGCCGGCAGCTGGCCGAGTGGATGTCGGCCGGCGGCCCGCGGGTCACCATGGCGGTCAACGTCTCCCAGCGCGAGTTCACCCAGAGCGACTTCGTCAGCCAGGTGGAGCAGGTGCTGGGCAAGCACGGCGTGGAGCCGGCGCTGCTGTGTCTCGAGGTCTCGGAGACGGCGCTGCTGGCGGAGACCGCCGAGATCGACCACGTCTTCGCCAAGCTCTCGGCGCTCGGCGTGCGTCTCGCCCTGGACGACTTCGGTACGGGCTACTCCGCGCTCACCCACCTGCGGCACTTCTCGGTCGACATGCTCAAGATCGACCGGAGCTTCGTCGAGCGGCTCGGATCGGTCGACAGGGACCGCGAGATCGTCGAGGCCGTGACGGCGATGGCGCACGCACTCGGGATGACGATCGTCGGCGAGGGGATCGAGAGCTCCGGCCAGCTCAGCGATCTGCAGCGGATGGGCTGCGACGAGGGTCAGGGCTACCTGCTGGCCCGGCCGCAGTCGGCGCAGGAGATGACGACCCTGCTGGCGACGGAGTCGGGCCGATGGTTCTGACCATTTCGCCGGCCGTCAGACCGCCGTTTGCCGCATGCGATGCCGCAAATGGCACAATGCGTCCATGAGGACGTCCCTGCCGGAGAATGTCCAGGCTCTGAGTGCCGTAAGGACGGCCCGATGAAGATCTCGCTGCTGAGTCCCGACGTGTCGCAGAACTGCATGGCCCGGGCGCACCTGCTCTACCGGATGCTCTCCGCCGTCCACGAGGTCGAGATCGTGGGACCCGCGTTCGCCGGTCAGGTGTGGGAGCCGCTGCGGGGGCACGACGAAGTGGCGATCCGGGTGGTCCCGTACGGGCCCGCGCGGGAGATGGCCCGGCATGCCGACGGTGACGTCCTGTACGCCATCAAACCCCGGCCGACCAGCCTGGGGGTCGCCCTCGAGGCCCGCCGCCAGCGTGCCCGGCCGCTGCTGGTGGACATCGACGACTGGGAGTCCGGCTTCCTCTACGACGACATGATCGCGATGGTGCGCAGCCGGTTCCGTGACGAGACCAAGTGGGTCGCCCGGAACCTGCTCGACGTCCGCAGCCCGAACAACGCCTACCGCACCGCCGTCATGGAACGCCTGGTCCGCAAGGCCGACGCCGTCACCGCGACCTCCACCTGGCTGGCCGAGCGCTACTCCGGCACGGTGATCGAGCAGTCGCGGGACACGGCGGCGCTCGACCCCGCAACCGTCGACCGGACCGCAGCCCGGCAGGCACTCGGCATCGCCCCCGGCTGCACCGTTCTGCTGTTCATGGGCACGCCGCGGCGGCACAAGGGGCTGGACAAGGTGCTCGCGGCGCTCGACCTGCTCGGCAGGGACGACCTGCTCTTCATGACGGTGGGCGGAGATCCCGGCCTGCCGGACCGGCCGGACGTCCGGATGCTGGGATGGCAGCCCTACGGCAGCCTGACCCGGTTCCTCGCCGCGGCCGACGTCGTGGTCGTGGCCCAGGAGTCGACCCCTGGAGCCCGTGGCCAGATGCCGACCAAGGCCTACGACGCGATGGCCATGGGGCGGCCGGTGATCGCGAGCGACGTCGCGGACCTGGCCGAGACCGTCGCCGGTTGCGGTCTGGTGGTGCCGCCCAACAACGTGCCTGCTCTCGCGGAGGCCATCGCCACTCTCGCCGACAACCGCGCCCTGCGCGAGCAGCTCGGGGCAGCGGGCCGGCGTCGCTGCCTCGACAGCTTCAGCGACGACGCCGTACGACCTCGGCTGCTCCGGGTCGTCGAGCAGGCGGTCGCCACCGAGGCGCAGACCGTCGCAGCGATCGGCTAGCCCGGGGCTCCAGGCTCTACGCGCGGTCCGAAACCGCCCGGTCGCCGTCCGCCGCCGTTGGTCAGTCCAAGGTGGGCGTGCCGCCCAGGCCGGCCACCGCTGCCGAGGGTGGCGTCCCGGAGCCGTCCCGCTTGCCGAGCACGCCCGGCAGGTCGACCGGCTTGCCGTCGGCGTCGGCCGCCAGGGCCGGACCGGTGCCGACCCAGGCCAGCGACAGGCTGTCCTCGCCCTTGAGGAACCGCTGGGCCCGTACACCGCCCGTCGCCCTGCCCTTGACCGGGAACTCCTCGAGCTCGCTGACCTTGACGCTGCCCACGTCGGTGCCGGCGAGCGCCCGCGAGTCGACGGCCACGGTCACCACGACGGCGTCAGGGTCCTGAGGATCGACGGCGCCGAACGCGATCACCCTCGCGCTGGCAGCCAGCTTGATGCCGGCCATGCCACCGGCCGGGCGGCCCTGCGGCCGTACGCCGGAGGCCGGGGTGCGGAGCAGCTGGGCATCCGAGGTGATCATGACCAGGTCCTCGCCGCCGGTGCCCAGGCTGACGGCGCCGACCACCTCGTCGCCGGCCCTGAGCCCGATCAGCTCGAAGACATCGCCCTTGGCCGGGTAGTCCGGCGTGACCCGCTTGACGATGCCCTGGGCTGTGCCGAGTGCGACGCCGGGTCCCTCCGCGGTCATCGGCACCAGCGCGAGCACCCGCTCTCCCTTGTCCAGGGTGACCAGCTCGCGGGCAGCGGCACCGCCGCGCAGGTTGGGCGACCAGCCGGACGCGGCGAGGGTCGGCAGCTCGAGCACCGACACCCGGTGCAGCCGGCCGTGCGTGGTGACGACACCGACCTCGCCGCGGGTCGTCGCGGCCGCGACCGAGACGATCACGTCGTGGGCGGCGCGTCGGCCCCCACTCAGCGGCTTGGCGGACTCGCCGGCGGGCAGCTCCGACAGCTCGCCACCGGCTGCGGTACGGGCGACCCGGCCGGTCGAGGAGAGCAGCACCTGGCACGGGGCGTCGACGATCTCGAGCGACACCGCCTTGACGCTGACGGTCGCGTCGGCCTCCAGCAGCAGCGTGCGCCGCGCGGTCCCGTACTCGTCGGAGACCTTGGCCAGCTCGTCGGAGACCAGCTCGCGCAGGGCGGCGTCCGAGCCGAGGATGACCTCGAGCTCGGCGATCACCTCGCGCAGTGCGGCCAGCTCCTCCTCGATCTTGGCCACCTCGAGCCCGGTCAGCCGGCGCAGTGGCATGTCCAGGATGTGCCTGGCCTGGATGTCGGACAGGGTGAACCGGTCCATCAGCCGGGTACGGGCCTGCTCGGCGTCGTCGCTCGAGCGGATGATCGCGACGACCTCCTCGATGTTGGCCAGTGCGATGAGCAGGCCTTCGAGGATGTGCGCCCGGTCAGCGGCCTTCTGCCGGCGGAACTCCGACCGCCGCCGCACCACGTCGAGCCGGTGCGCCACGAAGACCTGGAGCATGTCCAGCAGGCCGAGGGTGCGTGGCTGGCCGTCGACGAGCGCCACGGCGTTGACCCCGAAGGACTCCTCCATCGGGGTCAGCCGGTAGAGCTCTGCCAGCACCGCCTGCGGGTTGAAGCCGCTCTTGACCTCGATCACGAGCTGGAGCCCGTGGTTCATGTCGGTGAGGTCCTTGATGTCCGCGATGCCGGCCAGCCGCTTGGCCAGGACCAGCTCCTTGATCTTGGCGCTGACCTTTTCCGGGCCCACGGTGTACGGGAGCTCGGTGACGATGATCCCCTTGCGCCGCGCGGTGACGTCGGTGATCGTGGCCGTGGCCCGGATGCGGAAGACGCCGCGGCCGGTGGCGTAGGCCTCCCGTACCCCGTCCAGGCCGATGATCTGCCCGCCGGTCGGCAGGTCAGGGCCCGGGACGTAGCGCATCATCTCGTCGAGCGTGGCGTCCGGGTTGGCGATCAGGTGCCGCGCCGCGGCGACCACCTCGACCAGGTTGTGCGGGGGGATGTTGGTGGCCATGCCGACCGCGATGCCGGCGCCACCGTTGACCAGCAGGTTGGGGTAGGCCGCCGGCAGCACGGCCGGCTCCTGCTCCTGACCGTCGTAGTTGGGTACGAGGTCGACCACGTCCTCGTCCAGGGAGTCGGTGAGCAGCCTCGCGCCGGGGGACAACCGGCACTCGGTGTAGCGCATCGCCGCCGGCGGGTCGTCGTTGCCGAGCGAGCCGAAGTTGCCGTGACCGTCGACCATCGGCAGCCGCATCGAGAACGGCTGGGCCATCCGCACCAGCGCGTCGTAGATCGCCGTGTCGCCGTGGGGGTGCAGCTTTCCCATCACCTCGCCGACGACGCGGGCGCACTTGACGTGGCCGCGGTCGGGACGCAGCCCCATCTCGGCCATCTGGTACAGGATCCGCCGGTGCACCGGCTTGAGCCCGTCCCGCGCGTCGGGCAAGGCGCGGGAGTAGATCACCGAGTAGGCGTACTCGAGGAAGCTTTCGGACAGCTCGGTCGAGACGTCGATGTCGATGACGTGCTCGTTGCTGATGGGCGGCGGAGGCGGCGGGGGGGTAGTACGGGCCATGGACTCCATCTTGCCCGGCGGCGCCGACACTTGGGCCAGGTCGGCGCCGCTCGGTCGTCCGTGTCGTCAGCCGGACGCGTCCGGCGCTGCCGCGACCGGCTCCGCCGGCTCCCGACGAGACTGTTCGCCGGCTCGGGGCGCGGGGATGACGACGGCCGGCCGGCCTGTCGCGGTCAGCCCGCGGACCCACCCGGCGATCACTGCCCGGTGCGCGGCGCGGCGCCGGCCTGGAGCAACGACCGGCGCCGCCCACTCGGCGGACGGGTCGGTCAGGGGCGGGCCTCGAAGACCAGGTTGAACGGGGTCTGCTCGCTCTGCCGGAACCGGGTGAAGCCGCCTTCGGTGACCGCGTCGCGGATCTCGGCTGGGCCGGCCTGGGCCCCGAGGGCGTAGCCCCCCGGCTGGGACAGCGCGTTCGGCACGCACAGGAACGTGGAGAAGCCGTAGTAGACCCGGCCCACCGGGTTGAGGTTGCTGGAGACGGTGTCGCCGGCGGCCGGCTCGACGATCAGCCAGCTGCCGTCGCCGGCCAGCGACTCGCGGATGTGCCGGGCAGCGCCGACCGGGTCACCCATGTCGTGCAGGCAGTCGAAGGTCGCCACCAGGTCGTAGCCGGTGCCGGGGAAGGACTGGGCGGTCGCGACCTCGAAGGACACCCGGTCGGCGACCCCGGCCTCGGACGCCCGCTTGCGGGCCTCGTCGATCGAGCCGGAGTGGTAGTCGAAGCCGGCGAAGGTCGAGTTCGGGTAGGTCTTCGCCAGCAGGACCGTCGACGCGCCGTGGCCACAGCCGACGTCGGCGACGTGGGCGCCGGCCTGCAGCTTGGCCTCGACCCCCTCGAGGGACGGGATCCACGACGGCACCAGGTTGCCGATGTAGCCGGGGCGGAAGAACCGCTCGCAGCCGGAGAACACCTCGTCGTCGTGCTCGTGCCAGCCGAACCCCGCGCCGGACTTGAACGCCCGCGCGATCTGCGGCTCGGCGCGCAGGGTACCCAGTGCAAGCTGGAACGCGCCGGGCGCGAACACGACGCCGTCCGGGTCCGCGAGGACGAACGCCTGCTCCTCCGACAACGAGTACGTGTCCGTCGCAGCGTCGTAGTCGACGTAGCCCCCTGCGGCCTGGCCGCGGGCCCACTCGGTGACGTACCGCTCGTGCGTGCCCGTACGCTCGGCCAGCTCGGCCGCGGTCGCCGGTGCACCGGCGAGGGCCTTGTACAGCCCCAGCTTGTCGCCGAGGACCATCCCGCCGGCGGTGATGGTCGCGCCGAGGTCGTTCACGAACCGACCTAGCATCTCGTTGAGCTTGGTCTCATCGATGGACATGGCTTGCCTTTCCGATTCTTGCAGTCCCGTCCCCCATGGACAGGTCGTGGAACAACCGTCCGCGCAGGGCTTGCAGTGGCGTTGCAACAGCGATGCAATGGCTCCAGGCACGCTCAGGGAATGGCAGTGAGGGCACTCGAGCCGGATCTTCAGGGATTCATCCACCGCAACGGCATCGCGGTCGCGTACGAGTCGTACGGCTCCGGCGAGCGCTGCGTACTGTTCCCGCCCATCGACACGATCGCCCACTCACGCGCCTGGAAGGGCCAGATCCCCTTCCTGGCACGGCATGCACGGGTGGTGTCGATCGACCCGCGGGGCAACGGTCGCTCCGACCGGCCCACCGACCCGGCCGACTACAGCGACCAGGAGTTCGCCGCCGACACCCTGCAGGTGATGGACGAGCTGGGGATCGACAAGGCGGTCCTGGTCGGGATCTGCAGCAGTGCCTGGACCGGCTTCCTGGTCGCCGCGCAGGCACCCGAACGCGTCGCCGGCATCGTCACGCTCGCCGCCAACGTCCCGATGCTGTCCCCGCCGCACCCCTGGCGGGCCGAGTTCCCCTGGAACGAGCCGCTCGACCTCGAGAGCCACGACGGCTGGGCCAAGGACAACATCTACTACTGGCAGCAGAGCCCTGCGAGCTATCGCGACTTCACGGAGTTCTTCGCCGGAGAGGTGATCCCTGAGCCGCACCGCAGCAAGCTGTACGAGGACTTCGTGGGCTGGAGCCTCGAGACGACGGCAGAGGCAATGGCAGCGAACGACCTCGCCCCGTCGACGGTCAGCACACCGGAGGAGTCGAGAAGGCTTGTGCAGCAGGTGAAGTGCCCCGTCCTGTCGCTCTACGGCGACAGCGACCGTTGTACCCCGGGCGAGCGCTCGCGCCAGCTGGCCGGGCTGGTGGACGTGCGGCTGGTCGAGGTGGCCGGGGGCGGGCACCTGCTGATGGGCAGCCAGCCGGTGCTGGTGAACACCCTGATCCGGCAGTTCCTCGACGAGGTGTGGCCGGTGCCGGCGCCGCCGCGGCGCTGGCACCGGGCGATCGACCGGCCGAAGAAGGTGCTCTTCCTGTCCTCGGCCATCGGGATGGGTCATGCGGCCCGCGACCTGGCCGTCGTCCAGCAGCTCCGCCAGCGGGTGGCCGACGTCCAGGTCGACTGGCTGACCCAGCACCCGGTGACCGAGCTGCTCGCCCGGCACGGGGAGCGGGTCCACCCGGCATCGGCCTGGCTGGCCAGTGAGTCCGCGCACATCGAGGCGTCCGCCGGCGAGCACCGGCTCGACGTCTTCCAGGTCTGGCGCGAGATGGACGAGACGCTGCTGGCCAACTACATGGTGTTCGACGACCTGGTGAACGACGAGCCGTACGACCTGTGGGTCGGCGACGAGGCCTGGGACCTCGACTACTTCCTGCACGAGAATCCCGAACGGAAGCGGGCTCCGTACGCCTGGATGACCGACTTCGTCGGCTGGCTGCCGATGCCGGAGGGCGGTGAGCGCGAGGCCGAGCTGACCGCCGACTACAACGCCGAGATGGTCGAGCAGGTCGCCCGGTTCCCC
>JAWWOM010000202.1:0-15909 GCA_033851655.1 Frankiales bacterium | reverse complement strand
GCCAAATGCTGCGAGGCTGGTAGCCTCGTAAGGCCCAGAGCCCCCGTAGCTCAGGGGATAGAGCGCTACCCTCCGGAGGTAGAAGCGCAGGTTCGAATCCTGCCGGGGGCACCGAGAGTGTTCGCAGCACTACCACGAGTTACGGGACGTTGGCCGGGACCAGGACGTTGACCGGGACCCAGTCGAGTAATGGCCCCCCGGCTGGCAGTCCGACAGCACCGCGTCCTCTCCCGCGATCCGTCCGGACAGGGCCTTCGGCCCTGTCGGACGCGCACGACCGGGACCAGACTCGCATCGTCGTGAAGGTTCCCTGCACGAGGAGATGGGTCAGTTGGCCGGCACCGCGAGACCGACCGGGAGGGAGCTGGCCACGGAGGTCCGCAACGTCCTCGCGGACCTCCCGCTCCTGGTGACCGCCCCGCTCTATCGCAGATGGCACCTGCGTTGGGGGGCGACCCCGAGCGAGGTGATGTCTGCCCTGGCGGGTGACGGGAGGGTGCCCGGCGCACAGTACACGTCGACGCGCGCGATCAGCATCGACGCCCAGCCGGAGCTGGTGTGGCCCTGGCTCGTCCAGGTCGGCTGCCTGCGCGCCGGGTGGTACAGCGATGACCTGCTCGACAACCTCGGTCATCCCAGCGCGACCCGCATCGTGCCCGAGCTCCAACATCTCGAGGCGGGCCAGTGGGTGCCGATGTCGCCATGGCCCTCCGAGCACTCCGCCCTCAAGGTCGATTCCTTCGAGGCCAACCGGTGGCTGCTGTGGACCACCCCCGACAGCACGTGGGCGTGGCAGCTCGTTCCCACGGACAACGGCGGCACCCGCCTCATCGTGCGCATCAACGCCCGCTACAACTGGCGTCAGCCGCTGTCCGCCGTACTCGGCCTGTTGCTGATGGAGCTCGGGGACTTCGCGATGCTCCGCCGGATGCTCCGCGGCATCAAGGCGCGGGCCGAGGCACCGGCCGAGCTTCCCTGGCTGCCGTGGGCCGACCCGATCAGCACAGCCGCGCCATGACACTCCTCGAGCCGGCAAGAGCCGCCAGCGAGATGGCCCCACCCGTCGGGGCAGTCGACCTGATCTGGCTCCCTCTGGGTGCCGGCGGCCAAGTGGTACGACTCAACGGGCGTGTGTACGAGGCGGTCTCGGCGTGGCACGCGCATCGGCCCCGCTGCGAGCTCTTTCACTCCGCGTTGGACGTCCTGGTTCCTGCCGGACGGTTCGTCATCGAACTGGCACCGGCCTGGGGTGCGCCGGCTGCCAACCGGGGCGTCGTCCTGCAAGGTCCGGTGGGCGTCGGATGGGCGGGGCGCTCAAGGCTCTTTCGATACGAGCTCCGGCGATGGCGTGACGGCGTCATCCCCGACGCAGCGGCGGCCGTGGACAGCCCTCAACGGCTCAGCCACGACCTGCTCACAGCGCAGAGACTGCTCTCCCTGGTACCAGAAGTGCCGGCATTGGTCTGGGGCCGGGACCAGGTGAGAGCCGGCGACATGTGGAACTCCAACTCTGTCATCGCGTGGCTTCTCGCGCGCAGCGGGCTCGACGCCGAGGCCATCGTGCCGCCCAGGGGTGGCCGGGCCCCCGGCTGGCACGCGGGGGTCGTGGCAGCCCTGCCGAGTGCACGCCGCGCTGCTACAGCTGCCCGTAAGGCAGCTCGTCCTCCTCCTGCTGCTCCTCCCGGGGGAACGGCTGCGGCCCGACGGCTGCCGCCAGCACCTGGGCGTTCGGCACGGACATCGGCCCATCGTCGGTGAGCAGGGCCACGTAGGTCAGCCCCATCCCGGTGACCCGCCCGTTCAGCTCACCGGCCAGCGCGCCGGAACGCAGCCGGATGTCGTCGCCGACGGTGAACGGACGGCTGAGCAGCAGCACGACCCCGGCGAAGACGTTGCCCAGGGACTGCTGGGCCGCGATGCCCACCACGACACCGGTCACGGCGCCGCCGAGCAGCAGGTTGCCGACCTTGACCTCGAACAGGCTCAGCGTGGTGAAGCCGACGACGAGGTATCCCGCCACGGTGACCACCCAGCGCACCACCGACGCGTGCCCGAGCCCGATCCGGACGGACAGGACCCGCATCACCTCGCGCCCGGTACGGCGTACCGAGTAGACCCCGAAGAGCAGGAACCCGATGCTGCCGCCGATGCGCAGCGCCTGGTCCCTGGTGGAGACCTGCACGTGGGGCTGGGCCAGCGCGCCCTGCGCCGCCGCCACGAGGAACCCCACGGCGAGCAGGCCCATGGCCACCGCCGCCCGGAAGTCGGCGGTCACCTCGGGACGGGGCAGCTCGATCCGGGACATGTCGATCCGGGGGATGGTGCGACGCAGCGGCCTCATGCACTGCTTGTACAGCATCACTCCCGCCAACGGCGACGACGGGGCGCTCGGCGAAGCCGCGACGGCCGCCCCCGTTCCAGGGCCGCCCACCGGTCTCGTACGCTGCAGGCCCATGACCGCTGGCCACTCCGGAACCCTGCTCGCCGGCAAGCTGGGCATCAAGCCCGGTTCGCGGGCGCTGGTCGCGGCCGCTCCGCCGGGCTGGGCGCTGGGCGGGACGGCGGCGACCGTCCACACCAGGGCCGGCGCCGGGCCGTACGACGTGATCCTGGTGTTCTGCCCGGACGTGGCGTCGATGGTGCGGCAGTTCCCGCGGCTGTCGGCAAGGCTGACCACTGCCGGCGCCCTGTGGGTGGCGTGGCCCAAGAAGTCCGGCGGCATGGCGACCGACCTCAGCGAGGGCGCCGTGCGGGAGTACGGGCTGGAGTCGGGGCTGGTCGACGTCCTGGTCTGTGCGGTGGACGAGACCTGGTCCGGGCTGAAGTTCGTCCGCCGGCTCCGCGACCGCTGACCGGGGCCATCGAATGCAGGGCCGTCAGGACGTGACGAAGTCGATCAGCTCCTCGACCCGGCCGAGCAGCTCGGGCTCCAGGTCGGCATAGCTGTGTACGGCTGAGCGGACCCGGCGCCAGCCGTCGGCCGGTTCCCCCCAGCCGAGGGCAGCGCACACGCCGTCCTTCCACGGCAGGCCGCGCGGCACGGACGGCCAGCGCGCGATGCCCAGCGAGGAGGGCTTGACCGCCTGCCACACGTCCACGTACGGGTGGCCGACGACCTTGACGTACGGGTCCCGTACCGCTGCCGCGATCCGGCTCTCCTTGGACCCCGGCACCAGGTGGTCGACCAGGACCCCGAGGCGACGGGCCGCGGTCGGCCGGAACTCCTGGACGACCCGGGCGAGGTCGTCGATGCCGTGCAGCGGCTCGACGGCCACGCCCTCGATCCGCAGGTCGTCGCCCCAGACCCGCTCGACCAGCTCGGCGTCGTGGACCCCTTCGACGTAGATCCGGCTGGGTACCGCCACCCGGGCCTGGTGGCCGGCGACGGCGAGCGAGCCGGAGGCCGTGGTCCGCCGAACGGCCGGTGCCGGCTGCCGGAGCGGCGGCCCGAGCGTGGTCGGCACGCCCTCGAGCAGGAACGCCGCCGGCAGCATCGGGTAGGTGCGGCGCCGGCCGTGCCTGTCCTCCAAGGTCACGGTGGCGCCCGAGATGTCGGTGCCGAGCTCGACGACCGCCCCGCAGAACCCGCTTTCGGCGTGCTCGACGACCAGATCGAGCTCGACGGCCACCACCGGGACCACCGCCCGCCGGCGCCAGTCCCCCGTCAGCACGTCCTGGCTGTAGCGGTCGCCGGTCATGCCCGGTACGTTATCCAGGTGCCGCCTCGCGACGGCGCTGCGACACCGTCCGCGGCCCGATCTGACCATCCGGCGAACTCTCGCGGAACGCCGCGTGGCGACATGCAGCCCCGGCGACCGTTCTGATGGCTACTCTGGTCACCGTCCGGCCCTCGGGGCGCCAGGTCCTTCGACGAAAGTCAGACGCCGCCATGCACGCCTGCACGATCGTGGCCAGGAACTACCTCGCGTTCGCCCGCGTGCTTGCACAGTCATTCCTGGACATCCACCCGGACAGCACGTTCACCACCCTCGTGGTCGACGCGGAGTGCGGCTTCGACGCGACGGGTGAGACGTTCAACGTCGTGACCCCGGCCGAGCTCGACCTGGACCGCGACGAGTTCCACCGGATGGCTGTCATGTACGACGTGACCGAGCTGTCGACAGCGCTCAAGCCGTGGATGCTGCGCTACCTGATCGAGAACGGGGCCGACGCCGCCCTCTACATCGACCCGGACATCCAGCTGTTCAGCCCGATCGACGACGTCGCCGAGATGGTGGCCAAACACGGTGTGGCGTTGACTCCTCACACGCTGTCACCGATGCCCCGGGACAACCGGCGCCCCTCCGAGGCCGACATCATGGGCAGCGGCGTCTACAACCTGGGCTTCATCGGCGTCGGGCCGCTGGCCATCCCGTTCCTGCGCTGGTGGGAGGAGCGGCTGATGCGTGACGCCATCTCGGCGCCCGAGCAGATGCTGTTCACCGACCAGCGGTGGATCGACTTCGTCCCGAGCTACTTCGACCATCACATCATCAGGGACCCGGGCTTCAACGTCGCCTACTGGAACCTCGACGCGCGCGAGGTCAGCAAGGAGGGCAACCGCTACCTGGTGAACGGGTTCCCGCTGCGCTTCTTCCACTTCAGCGGCTACCGGCCGGAGACGCCCTGGATCCTCAGCAAGTACGTAGCCGGCTCCCCGCGGATCCTGCTCAGCGAGCACCCGGTGCTCCGCGAGCTGTGCGACGGCTACGCGGCCTCGCTGGGCACCGCCGCCTTCGACGCGGCGACGGCGACGCCGTACGGCTTCAACCGGCTGGCCAACGGCACGCCGGTCACCAACCGGATGCGGCGGGTCTACCGCGAGGCCGTGCTGGCCCACGAACGAGGACTGGGCGACGCGCCCCCGGTCGCCTTCGGACCGGACAGCGACGGCGGCGACGCCCTCATCGCCTGGCTGAACGACCCGGTGGAGGGCCCGACCAACGCGCCGCTGACCCGCATGATGGCCCACATCTGGTCCAGTCGCTCCGACCTGCAGTGGGTGTTCCGGGACCCGGCCGGTGCCGGCTGGCCGGGCTTCTCCCGTTGGATGCGCGAGCGGGCCGAGGTCGAGGAGCACGTCCCGCCGGCGCTCATCCCCACCGCCCAGGACGAGGACGAGGTCGACGAGGGGGTGCCGGCGCCGGCCCCTGGCGTCAACATCGTGGGCTACGTACGAGCCGAGCTGGGCGTGGGACAGACCTCCCGCTACATGATCGAGGCCGCCAAGCTGGCCGGCCTCGACTACTCCGTGCACGCGCACACCAAGACGCTTTCGCGCCAGCAGCACCCGTTCGACGAAGCGGAGTCCTCCGACTTCGCCTACGACGTGAACATCCTGGTGGTCAACGGGGACCAGACCGCCGACTTCCTCCGCGACGCTCCCTTCGACATCCGCCGTGACCGGCACACGGTGGGCGTGTGGGCCTGGGAGGTCGACGAGCTGCCCCACGTGCTGTGGGAGGCGTTCTCCTGCGTCGACGAGATCTGGGCGGTGAGCCGCTACGTGCAGCGCGCCCTCGCCAAGCACTCCCCTGTCCCCGTCGAGGTGTTCCCCAAGCCGATCATGACCCCCGAGGTCGACCCGACGATCACCCGCGAGTCACTCGGCCTGCCGCCCGGTTTCGTGTTCCTGTTCGCCTTCGACCACCTCAGTGTTCTCGCCCGCAAGAACCCGATCGGCGTCATCGATGCGTTCACCCAGGCGTTCCGCCCCGGTGAAGGGCCCACGCTGGTCATCAAGTCGATCAACGGCTCGCGATGCCTCACCGACCGCGAGCGCGTACGCTTCGCCGCTGCCGGCAGGTCCGACATCATCCTGATCGAGGACTACCTCACGGCGGCGCAGACCCGCGCGCTGACCGCCATGTGCGACTGCTACGTCTCACTGCACCGCAGCGAGGGCTACGGGCTGACGATGTCCGAGGCCATGTCGCTGGGCCGGCCGGTGATCGCCACCGGCTACTCCGGCAACCTCGACTTCATGGACGAGGACACGGCACTTCTGGTCCCGTACGAAGAGGTCAGGGTCGGTGACGGGGCTGCGCCCTACTCGCCGAGTGCCGTGTGGGCCGAACCGGACCTGGGAGCCGCAGCCGCCTACATGCGCAAGGTGCACGACGACCCGGCCTTCGCGGCCGACCTGGGTCAGCGGGGCCAGGCCAGCGTGCTGTCACAGCACTCCCTGGACGCCACCGCCCGGTTCCTCACCGAGCGGGTCGAGGCGGCGCACAGCAAGCTTGCCGAGCGGTCCCAGCCGGGCATCGAGCCAGCCGAGGAGCCGGAGCAGGAGCGGCCACCGACGCCGCACGAGCTCTACCGGGCGGCCGTGGACCGGGCGTCCCAACAGCTCGACTCGGTGCCGGACCCACACGCCCCCACGCGGATCAAGGTGGTGGTGCCGCTCATCAGGCGGGTGATCAACCGGGTGCTGGCCCACCACGACGCCCACCAGCGCCGTTCGCTCTCCCAGCTGCTCGAGGCGATCGAGGCACTCAGCCACGATGACCAGGTGTCCCACCTCGACCTGAGCCAGCGGGTTGCCGACCAGCGGGTCCGCGGTGAGGACCTGCAGGCCTATGTCGACCAGCAGCTGTGGGCGGCTCGGGACAGCGTTCGCGACGTCACCGTGCGGCACCGCGCATTCGACGAGCAGCTGCGGCGGGTGGCGTACCAGGTCTCCGGGCTGGGAGCACACTCGGAGGAGCTCGACGGCCAGTACCGCCAGCTCGAGCATGCCTTGGGCGACGTGGCCCGCGACGCCGGCGCCAGCCTGACCGCCGCGACCGAGTCGGTCACCGCCTTCACCACCCGGGCCATCGAGGACCTGGCCGGTGAGATCAGCCAGCTGCGCCGGGCCGAGGCGTCCCTGCAGGACACGCTCGACCTGCTCGCCGGCCGGTGGCTGGTCGGTGCCGATGGTCCGGACACCTCGGTCGTGTCCACCGACGTGGGGGCCTTGCTGCTGCCCAAGAGCGACCCGGTCGTGCTGCCCTGGATGCGGTTCTACGGCAACTGGGAGCCAGAGGAGTCGGCCTTCCTCCGGTCGGCGCTCAAGCCGGGTGACACGTTCCTCGACGTCGGAGCGCACGTCGGCTACCACACGCTGGCCGGGGCCAAGGCTGTCGGTCCCACCGGCAAGGTGATCGCCGTCGAGCCGTCGCCGGACATCCTCGTGCTCCTCCGCAACAACCTGCGCAACAACCTGCGCGGAGACCTTGCCGACGTCGTCCACGTGGCCCCGGTTGCCGCATGGGACCAGGACACCACGCTGAGGTTCACCCAGTCCCTCGACGGCAACAGCGGCGACAGCAGGGTCTACTCCGACGAGAGCGAGGCCGCCGACCTCAGGGTCGAGGCCCGTCGCCTGGACTCCCTCGATGCGCTGGGCGGCACGACCGTCGCGGTTGTCAAGACCGACCTCCAGGGCCGCGACCATCGGGCGCTGCGGGGACTGCGCAAGACGATCGAGCGCGACCGACCGGTCATCGTCACCGAGTTCTGGCCCGAGGGCATCCGCGACGTGGGTGACGAACCGGCGGCGGTGCTGGCCGAGTACGCCGAGATGGGCTACCTGATCGCCACGCTGCCGGGACAGCCCGACCTGCCCGAAGACCCCACCCGGGCCGTCGCCGTTGCCGAGTCGGTCGAGGGCGGCTTCCTCACCTTGTGCCTGACCCCCACGGCCGACCGCCCGTTGGAGCAGTAGCCGACCTCGGCCGGCCACCCGCGGGGCCGTCATGAGAGAAGGCACAGAACCGGCGGCGCAGCGGCCCGTACGGTCGGCTTCGTCCGCCTACGCGAGTAACCTTGAGCTCCTACCTGTCCTCATGTTCTCTCACTGCTGACCGGGTGCAGACCCGGCTCGGCGCCAAGTTCCCGCGGAAGAGGCGCAACCAACCGTGACCACGCAGTCAGACCCGTTGGCAGGATTTGGTCCCAACGAGTGGCTGGTCCAGGAGATCTATCAGCAATGGCTGACCGATCCCAGCAGTGTCGACGAGGCCTGGTGGGAGTTCTTCGGCGACTTCAAGCCGGCAGCAGCCGGCAACGGCTCTGCCCCCGCGTCCAACGGTGCCGCAGCCGCCCCCAGCCCCGCCGCTCCGCCGGCCGGGCTGAACCCCGCGACCGCCGCGGCCGTGACTCCCCCCGTGACGCCCCCCGTGACTCCGCCTGTGACTCCTCCCGCGACTGCGACTGTGCCGGCCCTCCCCACGGCGACGAAGCCAGGGTCCGACGGCCCGGCCCCCAGCGCCGGCTCCACGACCAAGCCGCTCAAGGGCGTCGCCGCCAAGATCGTCGCCAACATGGAGCAGAGCCTCGAGCTGCCGACGGCCACCTCCGTCCGCGCCGTCCCGGCAAAGCTGCTCATCGACAACCGCATCATCATCAACAACCACCTGCGCCGCGGCCGCGGTGGCAAGGTCAGCTTCACCCACCTGATCGGCTACGCGCTGGTCAAGGCGCTGGCCGAGATGCCGGAGCTGAACTACTCGTTCGGCAGCGTCGACGGCAAGCCGGTACTGGTCGTCCCCGAGCACGTCAACCTCGGCCTGGCGATCGACCTGCAGAAGGATGACGGCTCGCGCACCCTGGTCGTCCCGTCGATCAAGGCCACCGAGGGCATGGACTTCGGCACCTTCTGGAAGGCGTACGAGGAGCTGGTCCGGCGGGCGCGCAACAACAAGCTGACCCTCGAGGACTACGCCGGGACCACGATCAGCCTCACCAACCCGGGCACGATCGGAACCGTCCACTCCGTGCCGCGGCTGATGCCCGGCCAGGGCACGATCATCGGCGTCGGCGCGATGGAATATCCCGCCGAGTTCCAGGGCGCGTCACCGCAAACACTGGCCGACCTGGGCATCAGCAAGACGATGACCCTCACGTCGACCTATGACCACCGGATCATCCAGGGCGCCCAGTCCGGTGACTTCCTGCGTCGGGTGCACCAGCTGCTGCTCGGCGGCAGCGACTTCTACGACGAGATCTTCACCAGCCTGCGGATCCCGTACGAGCCGGTCCGCTGGGTCACCGACCTGTCGTTCGACCGCGAGGACCAGGTCGGCAAGCAGGCCAGGGTCATCGAGCTGATCCACGCCTACCGCGAGCGCGGCCACCTGATGGCCGACACCAACCCGCTCGAGTTCGAGCTGCGCCGCCACCCCGACCTGGACGTGGTCAGCCACGGCTTGACCCTGTGGGACCTCGACCGTGACTTCGGCACCGGCGGGTTCGCCGGCAAGCAGCGGATGGCGCTCCGGGACATCCTCGGTGTCCTGCGCGACTCCTACTGCCGCAGCGTCGGCGTCGAGTACATGCACATCCAGGACCCGGGCCAGCGCCGGTGGATCCAGGAGCGGGTCGAGACCGGCCACGCCAAGCCGGCCCGCGAGGAGCAGCTGCGCATCCTCGGGACGCTCAACCAGGCAGAGGCCTTCGAGACCTTCCTGCAGACCAAGTTCGTCGGTCAGCGACGGTTCTCCCTCGAGGGCGCCGAGTCGACCATCGCCCTGCTCGACTCGATCCTCGACGCGGCCGCGCACAACGGCCTCGACGAGGTCTGCATCGGGATGCCGCACCGCGGCCGGCTCAACGTCCTGGCCAACATCGTCGGCAAGAGCTACGCCCAGATCTTCCGCGAGTTCGAGGGCAAGATCGACCCACGCACGGCGCATGGCTCCGGTGACGTCAAGTACCACCTCGGCGCCGAGGGCACCTTCACCTCGTACGACGGCAGCAAGATCCCGGTGTCCCTCGCGTCCAACCCGAGCCACCTCGAGGCGGTCGACTCCGTCCTCGAGGGCATCGTCCGGGCCAAGCAGGACCGGCTCAACAAGGGCGAGGGTGAGGGCGGCTACTCCGTCCTCCCGCTGCTGCTGCACGGCGACGCGGCCTTCGCCGGCCAGGGCGTCGTCGCCGAGACGCTCAACCTGTCCCAGCTCCGTGGCTACCGCACCGGCGGCACCGTCCACGTCGTGGTCAACAACCAGGTCGGCTACACCACGGCGCCGCACGCCAGCAGGTCCAGCGAGTACGCCACCGACGTGGCCAAGATGGTCCAGGCGCCGATCCTGCACGTCAACGGCGACGACCCGGAAGCCGTCGTACGGGTCGCCAAGCTCGCGTTCGAGTACCGCCAGGCGTTCCGCCAGGACGTGGTCATCGACCTGCTCTGCTACCGCCGCCGCGGGCACTCCGAGGTCGACGAGCCCTCGTTCACCCAGCCCCAGATGTACGACCTGATCGACGCCAAGCGCTCCGTGCGCAAGCTCTACACCGAGTCCCTGATCGGTCGCGGCGACATCTCCCTCGAGGAGGCCGAGCAGGCGCTGCGCGACTACCAGGAGCGGCTGGAGAAGGTGTTCGTCGAGACCCGGGACGCGGCCAGCGGCGCCGGCACGGCTCCGCTGCCGGCCGACCAGTCAGGTGACGACGCCCCGGTGACGGCCGTCGCCGCTGAGGTGATCCGGCGGATCGCCGCCGGCCAGCTCGAGGTCCCCGAGGGTTTCACCGTCCACCCGCGGCTGCTCCCGATGCTGGCGCGGCGCACCCAGATGCTCGACGACAACACCGTCGACTGGGCGATGGGCGAGACGCTGGCGTTCGGCTCGCTGCTGATGGAGGGCCGTCCCGTACGCCTCGCGGGTCAGGACAGCCGGCGCGGCACGTTCGGCCAGCGGCACTCGGTGCTGATCGACCGCGAGACCGGGGCCGAGCACACCCCGCTGCGCTACCTCGCGCCGGACCAGGGCCCGTTCTACGTCTACGACTCGCTGCTCAGCGAGTTCGCGGCGCTGGGCTTCGAGTACGGCTACTCGGTCGCCCGGCCCCAGGCGCTGGTGCTCTGGGAGGCCCAGTTCGGTGACTTCGTCAACGGCGCCCAGTCGATCATCGACGAGTTCATCTCCTCCGGCGAAGCCAAGTGGGGCCAGCACTCCAGCGTCGGCCTGTTGCTCCCCCACGGCTACGAAGGTCAGGGCCCGGACCACTCCTCGGCCCGGCTCGAGCGGTTCCTCGCCCTGTGCGCCGAGGACAACATGACGGTGGCGATCCCGACCACGCCGGCCAACTACTTCCACCTGCTCCGCTTGCAGGCCAAGCGTTCTCGCCGCAAGCCGATCGTGGTCTTCACGCCCAAGTCGATCCTGCGGTCCAAGGCGGCGACCTCCGCGGAGCTGGACTTCACGACGGGCGGCTTCCAGCCGGTGATCGAGGACACGGTCGCGCCCGAGGCCGTGCGCCGGGTGGTCCTGTGCACCGGCAAGGTCTACTACGACCTCCTGGCGGCCCGGCGCAAGCGCGAGGAGCCGGAGGCCACCGCGCTGGTACGGGTCGAGCAGCTCTACCCGCTGCCGGCGGCCGAGATCAACGCTGCGCTCGCGTCCTACCCGCACCTGCAGGACGTGGTCTGGGTCCAGGAGGAGCCGGCCAACATGGGCGCCTGGCCCTTCATCGCCATCAACCTGCCCGAGCACCTCGGCGGCCGCGCGTTGCGCCGGGTTTCCCGGCCGGCCAGTGCTTCCCCGTCCGCCGGTTCGTCGACGGTGCACGAGGCCGAGCAGGCTGCCCTGGTCGACGCCGCGCTGCGGTTCTAGCCCGGATCCCGCGCCGTGTACTTCACCGATCGTGGCATCGAGGAGCTCGAAGCCCGACGCGGCGAGGAGCAGGTGTCGCTGGCCTGGCTGTCCACCAAGCTCCAGCAGTTCGTGGACCTCAACCCGGAGTTCGAGATCCCGGTCGAGAGGCTGGCCACCTGGCTGGCCCGCGACGACCAGGACGCCGAGGACTGACCGTAGGACCTCGGAGCGGCGGACGCGTTCACGCCTGCAGGACGACCTTGCCGAACTGCTCGCCCGACAGCAGTCGCCCGAACGCCTGCCGTGCCTCGGCCAGCGGATAGCTGCGGTCGATCTGCGGCCGGATGCCGCTGGTCACCAGGAACCGCAGCAGCGCCTCGAGCTCGGTACGGGTCCCCATCGTCGAGCCGATGACCGACAGCTGCAGGAAGAAGACCCGGTTGAGCTCGGCGGGCGGGGCCGCGCCCGCCGTGGCACCGGCGACGACCACGACACCACCCGGCCTGAGCGAGGCCAGGGAGTGCCGCCAGGTGGGCTCACCGACGGTCTCGATGACGACGTCGACCCGGGCCTTCAACCGCGTACCAGGCTCGAGAACCTCTTGCGCACCAAGGCTTTTCGCCCGGTCCCGCTTGGCCGGGTCACGGCTGGTGACCGTCACGTGGCATCCCGCGGCGACGGCCAGAACGGTTGCTGCCGAGGCGACGCCACCACCGGCGCCCTGGATCAGGACCCGGTCTCCGGGGCGCACCCGGGCCTTGCTGAACAGCATCCGGTACGCGGTGAGCCACGCGGTGGGCAGGCACGCGGCCTCCGCGAACGTCAGCTCCGGCGGCTTGGCGACGAGGTTGCGGGAGGGGACACAGACCCACTCGGCGAGTGTTCCGTCGTGCACCTCCGAGAGCAGGCTGCGCCGGGGGTCGAGCGTCTCGTCGCCGCCGCCGGCGTCCGGGTCACCGATCACGGCGTGGACGACGACCTGGTTCCCGTGGTCGTCGACCCCCGCCGCATCACAGCCCAGGACGATCGGCAGCCGGTCGGCGCTGATGCCGACCCCGCGCAGGGTCCAGAGGTCGTGATGATTGAGCGCTGCGGCCTTGACCTGGACCCGTACCCAGCCGGGCGCCGGCACCGGATCGGGCCGTCGGCCGACCTCGAGCGCCGACAATGGGTCGTCGGGGGAGATCCGCGCGGCGGTCACGGCCAGCATCCGCGAAGCGTACGCGGTCCGCCGCCCGGCTCGCCCCGTCGGTGCGCTATCCGTCGTCGGCGCGGCAGCCGTCAACGCATTGCGCCGATGTATCCCCCTCGTGACGACTGGATCACGCGCGACAATCTTGACCTCCCTGTGTCCCGCTGCAGGATCGGGCGGGCCATACTCTGGGGAATCGCGACGGCGAACCGAGTTGTCGCCTTGGCTGGAGGTCACGTTGAGGATCGTCACCCTGTCTGCCCGCCGTACCGGCGTCACCCTCGCCGTCGGCGCCCTCGCGCTCACCAGCGCGGCTTGCGGCAGCAAGAGCTCGACCGCCGGCGCCGGCAGCGGGAACACCTCGCCCGCCGCGACGTCCGCCGCGGCTTCCGCGACGTCAGGGGCAGCGCCCGCCACCTCCGGATCGGCCGCAGCCTCGGCGCCCGCCGGCAGCGCCGCCGCCATCACCCTCCCCGACAACATCAAGTCCGCCGGGGTGATCAAGGTCGCGACCGACGCCTCCTACCCGCCGGTCGAGTCGTTCGCCAAGGACAACAAGACGATCGTCGGCCTCGACCCTGATCTGGGTACCGCACTGGGCACGGTGCTCGGGGTCAAGGTGGTGTTCACCAACACCGGCTTCGACGGCATCATCCCGGCGCTGGCTGCCGGCCGCTACGACATGGCGATGTCGGCGATGACCGACAACACCGTTCGCGAGAAGACCGTCGACTTCGTGGACTACTTCAGCGCCGGCACGTCCTTCATGATCAAGAAGGGCGGCAAGACGGTCAACACGGTCGCCGACCTGTGTGGCCGCAAGGTGGCGGTCGAGAAGGGCACCGTGCAGCTCGACGCCGCGAACGCCCAGGCCAAGAAGTGCGCCCTGACCGTGCTGCCGTTCCCTGACCAGAACGGCGCCAACCTGGCGCTCTCCTCCGGGCGCGCCGACGTCGTCATGGCGGACTCGCCGGTCAACGCCTACGCGGCCAAGCAGTCGGGCGGCGCGTTCGAGATCGTCGGCACCCCGTACGGCACCGCGCCGTACGGTATTGCCATCCCGAAGAAGTCGACCCAGCTGCGCGATGCTGTCGCGGCGGCCCTGACCAAGCTGATCGCTGACGGCACGTACAAGACGGTCCTGGCGAAGTGGGGCGTGAGCGACGGTGCTGTCACCACGGCAAAGATCAACGGCGCAGCAGGCTAACAGCGGCCGGAGACAACGGTGAGTACGTCGGAGACCCGGGACGCCACGACCGACCGCCCAGCGGACGAGCTCGTGGCGATCCCGGTCCGGCACCCCGGACGGTGGGTGGCGGCAGGGGTCATCGCGATCCTGATCGCGATGTTCGTGCACTCCCTGTTCGCCAACCCGAACTGGCACTGGTCGGTGGTCGGCAGCTATCTGTTCGACCACAGCGTCATGCACGCGGTCCTGATCACCCTGGAGCTGACCGCGGTGGCGATGGCCATCGGCATCATCGGCGGCATTCTGCTGGCAGTGGCCCGGCTGTCCAAGAACCCGGTGGTGTCGGGCGCGAGCTGGTTCTACATCCAGTTCTTCCGCGGCACACCGATCCTGGTCCAGCTGTTGTTCTGGGGTTACATCTCGGCCATCTTCCCCAAGCTGTCGCTCGGCATCCCGTTCGGGCCGGGGTTCGTGCACTTCAGTGCCAACTCACTGATCACGCTGTTCACTGCCGCCGTGCTCGGACTCGGCTTGAACGAGGCCGCCTACATGGCCGAGATCGTCAGGGCCGGACTGCTGTCGGTGGACAGCGGTCAGACGGAGGCTGCGCACTCCCTCGGCATGACGTCCGGCAGGACCATGCGCCGAATCGTGCTGCCGCAGGCCATGCGGGTCGTCGTTCCGCCCACCGGCAACGAGACCATCTCCATGCTCAAGACCACGTCGCTGGTCATCGTCCTCGGACTCACCGTCGAGCTGCTGGGCACCGTACAGCTGATCTATGGCCGCACGTACCAGACGATTCCGATGCTGATCGTCGCGAGCGTCTGGTACCTCCTGCTCACCTCGATCCTGACTCTCGGCCAGTACTACGTCGAGCGCTACTACGCGCGCGGTGCCTCGCGGGCCTTGCCGGACACCCCGCTGCAGCGGCTCCGTACGATCTTCCGCACGTCGCGCTCCCCGTTCCACTCCGGGAACAACGAGCCGCCGTTGGCTGCCGGGGAGGACCGCAGATGACCACGACGATGGTGCGTTCCGAAGGCGTGCACAAGCACTACGGGGCCCTGCAGGTGCTCAAGGGCATCGACCTGGAAGTGCAGCAGGGGCAGGTCTTCTGCCTCGTCGGCCCGTCCGGCTCCGGCAAGTCGACCTTCCTCCGCTGCATCAACCACCTGGAGAAGGTCGACAGCGGCAAGCTCTCGGTGGACGGCCACCTGGTCGGCTACCGGCAGGCGGGCGGCAAGCTCTACGAGCTGCGCGAAAGGGAGGTCGCCGCCAAGCGGGCCGACATCGGCATGGTGTTCCAGCGGTTCAACCTCTTCCCGCACATGACCGTCCTGGGCAACATCGTCGAAGCCCCCATCCAGGTGCGCCGACTGTCCAAGGCCGAGGCGACCTCTGACGCCCTACGACTGCTCAACCGGGTCGGGCTGGCGGACAAGGCCGACTCCTATCCGGCGCAGCTCTCCGGCGGCCAGCAGCAGCGGGTGGCCATCGCCCGCGCGCTGGCGATGAAGCCCAAGCTGATGCTGTTCGACGAGCCCACCTCGGCGCTCGACCCCGAGCTGGTCGGCGAGGTCCTGGACGTGATGCGCGGCCTCGCCGAGGACGGCATGACGATGATCGTGGTCACCCACGAGATGGGCTTCGCCCGCGAGGTCGGCGACGCGCTGGTCTTCATGGACGGCGGCGTCGTCGTCGAGTCAGGACATCCGAAGGACGTCCTGACCAACCCCCAGCACGACCGTACGAAGGCCTTCCTCTCCAAGGTTCTCTGACCCCAACACCGCCAGGTGGCGAGAGCATTGGCGTGTCGCGCGGCGTGTCCCGCCAGGTGGCGAGACTTACCGCCAGGTGGCGAGAGCATTGGCGTGTCGCGCGGCGTGTCCCGCCAGCTGGCGAGACTTACCGCCAGGTGGCGAGAGCATTGGCGTGTCGCGCGGCGT
>JAWWOM010000193.1:0-8289 GCA_033851655.1 Frankiales bacterium | reverse complement strand
CGCCGTCTCCGGCATGGCTGCCGCGGCCAGCCCGGGCCGGTTGAGCGTCGCGGATCCGGCCTGGTGGCTGGTGGGCGGACTGGCCATCGGTGCGCTCGCCGTCCTGGTGACGGCGGCCGGGGTGCTGGTGCTGCGACACCCCAAGGCATCGCGCCCGCTGCGCGAGCATCGGGGCGGGGCGCGGGTTGCGCCGTCGCTGCTCCTGCTGGTCCTCGTGGTGATCGCGGCACTCGTCTGGGCAGGCGGCCAGCTCGGCAGCAGCGCCAGCCCGCCCCGGACGCTGCTGCGCAAGCCGCCGCCGGCCGCCAACCGGCTGCACTCGTCGCAGAGCGCCAGCAGCACCGGCTTCGGCCCCTGGCTGGCGATCGCGCTGGGCCTGCTCGTCCTCGCCGGCCTGGCCTGGGTCGCGGTGGTTCAGCTTCGCTCCCGCAGGGCGGTCGCGCCGGCCGAGGTGCTCCCTGGCGACCCGCTGGCGGCCGCGGTCGAGGCAGCACTGCTCGACCTCGAGGGTGAGCTGGACGCTCGGCGGGCGGTGATCAAGGCCTATGCCCGTACGGAGGCGGTGCTGCGCGAGCACGGGTTGCCGCGACGCCCTTCGGAGGCTCCGCTGGAGTACCTCGACCGGGTGCTGCGTGACCTCGGCGCGAGGGCGGGAGCCGTCGACCGGCTCACCGAGCTGTTCGAGCGCGCGGCGTTCAGCCAGCACCCGGTCGGCCAGGAGATGCGGGACGAAGCCGTCGCGGTCTTCCATGGCCTGCGCGACGAGCTTTCGGTCGAGCCGGCGCAGCCGTGAGCGCTGTCCTGCGGCGGCTGGCGGTGGAGCGGGCGGGTGGCCTGGCCGTCCTGATCGGCCTGACCCTGCTCCGGCTGCTCACCGATGCCGGGCTCGGCTCAGCGGTGGCGACCGAGCTCTACCTGCTGGCGGTGACCGGCGTCGTCCTGAGCTGGTGCCTGCGGCTGCTCGCCGCGACCGAGGCCAGGGAGCGGTTCCGCCCCCCGGCCTACGGCCGTCGGCGCCTCGAGGGGCGGCCGGAGCGGCTGGTCTCGCTCGAGGAGTCCATGCCGTACTGGACAGCCGCCGCCGGCCCACGTCACTACCGGCTGCGACCAGAGGTCCGCTCCGTCGTCGCCGAGCGGCTGACCCGGCTGGGCATCGACCTGCGCACCGATCAGCGCGCCGAGAGCGCGCTGGGCCGTACCGTCTGGGACCTGGTACGGGCCGACGTGCCCCCGCCGGTGGACGAGCACGGTCCGGGCCTCAGCCCGGTCCAGGTCGACGAGCTCATCGCCAGGCTGGAGGCCCTGGAACGACCCGACTTCCCCGTACCGGCCCAGTCAGGAGACCAGCAGTGATGGAGCTTTCCGAGGTCGCAGCCCTCAGCGGCCGGATCCTGGACGAGGTGGAGCGCGCCGTCATCGGCAAGCGCGCCTCGCTCGAGCTGGTGCTGGTCGCGCTGCTGGCCAACGGGCACGTGCTGCTGGAGGACGTGCCCGGGCTGGCCAAGACCCTGGCGGCGCGTTCGTTCGCGCAGGCCACCGGCCTTGACTTCACCCGGGTGCAGTTCACGCCGGACCTGATGCCCTCGGACATCACCGGGTCCTCGGTGTTCGACCAGCGCATCGGCGACTTCGAGTTCCGGCCGGGGCCGGTGTTCACCAACCTGGTGCTCGCGGACGAGATCAACCGGGCTTCGCCCAAGACCCAAGCCGCCCTGCTCGAGGCGATGCAGGAGCGCCAGGTCAGCATCGACGGGACCACCCACCCGCTGCAGCCGCCGTTCCTCGTCGTCGCGACCCAGAACCCGGTCGAGTACGAGGGCACGTACCCGCTGCCGGAGGCGCAGCTGGACCGGTTCCTGCTCAGGATCGGCTTCGGCTACCCCGACCGGGCGGCCGAGTGGGAGGTGCTGTCGCGCCGGCTCGACCGGCAGCGCGACGAGGTGACCCTCTCCCCGGTCGTCGACCGGCTCACCCTGCTCGAGATGCAGCGCGCGCTCGAGCGGGTGCACGTCGAGGAGAGCATCGGCTACTACATCGTCGACCTGGTCACCGCCACCCGGCGGCACCCCAGCGTGCAGGTGGGGGCGAGCCCGCGCGGCTCGCTCGCCCTGGTGACCGCGGGACGGGCCAAGGCCGTGCTGTCCGGCCGGGACTTCGTCGCTCCCGAGGACGTCAAGGCGGTCGCGGTGGCCGCGCTCGGGCACCGGATCGTGCTCAAGCCAGCCCAGTGGGTCCGCGGTGTCACCGGCGACGCCATCGTGCAGGAGGTGCTCGGCCAGGTGCCGACGCCGGCCCCGGAGGACCTTGCGGTGTCCCGGTGAGGACCGCAGCCGAGCCCGTGGCGCTGACCCGTGCGGTCTCCGGACTGGTGCTCACGGCAGTGTGCGTGGTCGCCGCCAGTGCGCTGGCCGCCGTCGTGCTGCAGCGCCCGTACCTCGTCGCGCTCGGCGTGCCGTGCCTGCTCGCCCTGGCGGTGGGGCTGCTGCTCGACGGTCCGGCGACCGTGTCGGTGACTGTCACCCTGACCGACGAGCGGCTGGTCGAGGGCGACGAGGCCGAGCTGGTGGTCGAGCTCTCCGGCCGCGCTCCGGGAGGGCGGGTCGTCGTCGAGCTGGCGGCACCTGACGGGCTGACCTACGCCGAGGACACCCCGGCTGTGCGGGCGGTCGTGCTGCCTGCGGAGGGCTCGGCAGTGCTCCGGTTCCGGGTCCCCCGGCCGGTGTGGGGGGTGCACCGCTGGCCGCCTATGAGCGTGATCGCCGCGGCGCCGCTCGGGCTGGTCACCTACCGGGGCTCGGTGCAGGTCGAGCCGGTGCTGCGGGTGCTGCCCTCGACGGAGACGCTCAAGGAGCTCGCCCGCCCGTCGCGTACCGGCATCGTCGCGGGTTCCCGCGTGGCCGCCGTCAAGGCCGAGGGCTTCGAGTTCGCCGACATCCGGGCCTTCGTCCCGGGTGACCGCCGCCGGCACGTCAACTGGCGGGCGACCGCACGGCAGGGTGAGCTGCGGGTCAACGACCACCACCCCGAGCGCAGCACGGACGTGGTGCTCATGCTCGATGCCGTCCCGACCATCGGCCTGCCGGACGCCGTACGGGCAACCGTGTCGCTGGCGAGCGCCTACCTGGCCGAGCGGGACCGGGTCGGCCTGGTCCGGTTCGGCACCTTCCTCGACTGGTTGACCCCCGGGATGGGTCAGCGCCAGCTCTACCGGATCGTCGACGTCCTGCTCGAGGCCTCCGCGCTGCGCGGCATGGACAGGGGCAGCGTGCTGCCCCGGCTGCCCCTCCAGGCGCTGCCACCTGGCGCGCTGGTGGTCGCCGTGACCTCCCTGCCCGATGCGTCATCGGTCTGGGCGCTGTCCCAGGTCGCGGCCGCCGGTGCCCGGCTGGTGGTGGTCGAGGTCGCTGCCGAGTCGACGGCTCCCCGCGGACCCAGCCGGTCCGACCGGCTGGCCTACGCGCTGTGGCGGCTCGCCCTGGCCGAGACCAGGGACCGGCTGCGCGACCGTGGCATCCCCGTCGTGCCCTGGCACGTCGACCAGCCGTTGGCCCCCGTGATCGAGGAGGTGGCGACATTCCAGAGGTACGCACGACACCGTTCTGGCTGACCCCTGGCACGCTGCCCTTCCTGCTCGCCTCGGGCATCGGCTGCTGGAACGCCTCCGGTGCGCTCAGCCGTCCCGCCGACCCGAGCGCCGGCAACGCCGTCTTCGTGCTGGCGCTGATCGTGACGGCCGGGGCGGCCGGTGCGCTCGTCTCCTCGGTCCGTAGCCGATCCGGGGCGGCTGCGCCGGTCGCGGTGGTCGTGACCGGCGGCACCTACGCCGCCGCGATCGTCGGGCACCGGGCCGGCCCGGTCTCCGCGGCCGTGGTGGGACTGCTGCTGCTGGCGTTGGCGCACGTCACCCACCTCGAGATCCAGGCCCAGCGCGGCATGCCGAAGCCGGCTGCGGCCTGGACCTGGCGGGTCGCCCTCGCCGTCGCCGTGGCCGCCGCCGCGCTCGACGCGGTGATCGCCGTTGCCGCAGGCGGCGGCCGGCCGCGACCCGGGTCGCCGTCGACGCTGTCGCTGGCCGCGACCTGTGCCCTGGTGATGGCGCTCGCCGCCGCCGTCACCGTGCTGGCCGAGGGCGCACCTGAGCGGTTGCGTCCCGGTGGGCGGACGGGACGGAACCGGTCACTTTGACCCTTTGACGGTGCGGCCGGTATCTTGGGTGGTCGTCGTGTTCGCGGCGTTGTGCTTTGCCGCCTAGGCGTGGCTCCTCGAGACCCCGCCACCACGATTTGAGTCCCACCTTGTGAGCCCCACGGAACCAGTCATACGAGCCGAAGGTCGTCCTGTGCGCACGTTCAGCCCCAAGCCCTCCGACATCACGCGCCAGTGGCACGTGATCGACGCCAGCGACGTCGTTCTCGGCCGCCTGGCCTCGCAGACCGCCATCCTGCTGCGCGGCAAGCACAAGCCGATCTTCGCCCCCCACATGGACACCGGCGACTTCGTCATCGTCGTCAACGCGAGCAAGCTGGTCATGACCGGGGCCAAGGGCACCCAGAAGATGGCCTACCGCCACTCCGGCTACCCGGGCGGCCTCTCCTCGGTCTCCTATGGTGAGCTGCTCGCCAAGCGTCCCGACCGGCTGGTCGAGCTGGCAGTGCGCGGCATGCTGCCGCACACCTCGCTCGGTCGCCAGATGCTCAAGAAGCTCAAGGTCTACGGCGGCCCGGACCACCCGCACGCCGCGCAGGCGCCCGTCCCGTACCAGATCAGCCAGGTCGCCCAGTAGCCGTCCCCGGCTCCCGTTCCAGCCCCACCGAGCAACACCCCTAAAGGAGAACAGTGGCCAACACCCTGGCTACCGATGAGGCCGCCGCCGACATCGAGACCGCAGACGCCGACAGCACGACCCTCGCCCCCGAGGGCGTCGAGGTCACCGTCAGCGAGTCCGACCTGGACGCGCCCGACGACGAGAGCGCCGACGTCACCCTGCCGGCTCCCGGCCCGGTCGTGAGCACCCGGGCCCGGCCGACTGCGCCCACCCGTGGGCTCGGCCGCCGCAAGGAGGCCGTCGTGCGGGTCCGGCTCATCCCGGGCACCGGCACCTGGTCGCTCAACGGCCGCACCCTGGAGGAGTACTTCCCGAACAAGGTGCACCAGCAGGCCATCAACGAGCCGTTCAAGACCCTGGAGCGCGACGGTCAGTACGACGTCATCGCCCTGCTCAACGGCGGCGGCATCTCCGGCCAGGCCGGTGCCCTGCGCCTGGGCATCGCCCGGGCGCTGATCCTGGCCGAGCCGGACGAGCGCCCGGCGCTCAAGAAGGCCGGCTTCCTCACCCGCGACCCCCGGGTCAAGGAAAGCAAGAAGTACGGCCTGAAGAAGGCCCGCAAGGCTCCGCAGTACTCCAAGCGGTAGTGCCCGAAACCGAGCCCGACGGCCGGGCTGCCGCTTCTGCGGCGGCCCGGCTCTTCGGCACTGACGGGGTGCGCGGCCTGGCCAACGCCGACCTGACCCCCGAGCTCGCCCTCGACCTCGCGGTGGCCGCGGCCCACGTCCTGGTCGAGAGCCACCACGCGGGTACGGGTGGCGTCGCCGCTGCCCGCGCCCGCGGCACCCGTCCGGTCGCCGTCGTCGGCCGTGACCCCCGCGCCTCGGGGGAGTTCCTCGAGGCGGCCGTCACCGCAGGCCTGGCCAGCGCCGGCCTGGACGTCATCCGGGTCGGCGTGATCCCGACCCCTGGCGTCGCCTACCTGACGCAGACGCTGCGGGCCGAGCTCGGCGTGATGATCTCCGCCAGTCACAACGCGATGCCGGACAACGGGATCAAGCTCTTCGACCGGTTCGGCTACAAGCTGGCCGACGAGGTCGAGGAGCAGATCGAGGCGCGGCTCGGCGAGGCCTGGCAGCGGCCCACCGGTAGCGGCGTCGGCCGGGTCTACGACGACCCGGAGGCGGTGGTGCGCTACGTGGACCACCTCGTCGGTTGTGCCCCGTACCGGCTGGACGGTTTGCGGGTGGTCGTCGACTGTGCCCACGGGTCGGCAAGCGCGGTCGCCCCTGAGGTCTACCGCCGCCTCGGTGCCCGGGTGCACACGCTCGGCACCGAGCCGAACGGGCTCAACATCAACGAGGACATCGGCTCCACCCACCCCGAGCAGCTGCAGAAGATGGTCGTCGACATCGGAGCCGACCTCGGCATCGCCCACGACGGCGACGCCGACCGCTGCCTCGCGGTGGACGCCGACGGCCAGCTGGTTGACGGCGACCAGATCCTGGCCGTCTGTGCGCTGGCCCTGCGCGAGGCCGGCCAGCTGGTCGACGGCACCGTCGTCAGCACGGTGATGGCCAACCTCGGCTTCAAGCTGGCGATGGCCGCGCAGGGTGTGACCCTGGTCGAGACCGCGGTCGGTGATCGCTACGTGCTCGAGGTGATGCGCAGGGACGGCTTCGTCCTGGGCGGCGAGCAGTCCGGTCACGTGGTCTTCGCCCAGCACGCCACGACCGGCGACGGGACGCTCACCGCCGTGCAGCTGATGGCCCGGATGGCCGCGACCGGCCGGCCGCTGGCCGACCTGGCCGCCGTGATGGACCGGCTGCCCCAGCTGCTGATCAACGTGCAGGTGCACGACAAGAGCAAGGCCGAGGGCTCCGCCGAGCTGGCCGCAGCGATCGCCCGGGCGGAGCAACGACTGGGCGAGACCGGCCGGGTGCTCGTGCGGCCGAGCGGGACCGAGCCGATCGTACGGGTGATGGTGGAGGCCGCTGACCGGGTCGTCGCCCGCGAGGTGGCCGAGGAGCTGGTCCGCGTGGTCGAGCGGGAGCTGGCCTGACCTGCCGGCCTGCGCCGGGAAAGCGCCCGTTATCGGACATTGGTGACGCCAAGGGCGCGCAACCGGGTGATTGAACCTCGAACTCGCAATTAGCGTAACGATGAAGGACTGTTAGGCGATTGCCTGGGGTAATTGCGAGTCCTGCCTTGAGTCAACCAAACGGGAGTTGCTGGTGCGCGTCACGACTATGAACGACAGAGCCCGGTCTGCACTGCGCTGGGTTGCGGCCTCGTCGGTGGCATCGGTGGCATTGGCATCGTCGTTGCTGGTGACGGCGGCGCCCGCCCAGGCCGCCGCGCCGGTGGCCTCGCACCTGCGATCAGCAGTGGCGCCGGCCACCGTCCTCATCGGAGGCAGCGTGGTGGTCTCGGGCGCAGTGTCCCCCTCCGTCGCGGGCTCGCCCGTCGTCCTGCAGAAGCTGGTGGCCGGCCACTGGCAGACCCTGGCCCACCACGCGACAGGCAAGGGCGGCAGCTACAGCTTCAAGGTGCACGCGACCGGCAAGGTGGCGACCTGGAGCCTGCGGGTGATCCGTTCGGCCAGCAGCAAGGCCAAGGCGGTCACCGGCAAGACGCTCAAGGTGCACCTCACCAAGACCGCGTACAAGATCAGCTTGTCCACGGTCACGGTCACGAGTGTCAACGCCGGCCTGCCGGTGGACCTGTCCGGTGCGGTGACGCCCAAGACGACCGGCAAGGTCTATCTGCAGACGCTGCACCTCGGTGCGTGGCGCACCCTCGCGAGCGCCACTCTCAGCGCTTCCCAGTACAGCTTCAGCGTCAAGCTGGCCCCCAACTCCTACGCGCTGCGCGTGCTCAGGCCGTTCAACACCAAGATCGCCACCGGGCACAGCCGCACGGTCAAGGTGACCGTCTTCCCGGCACCCGGCACGGTCCCCCGCCCGCCGGTCTCGCCCAAGCTGACGCTGACCTCCCAGGACGACGCCCTCCTCGGGCTGCCGGGCAACCGGCTGGTGTTCTCGACCGTCAAGTCCGCAGCCACCCCGGCCCAGACGTTCACGTTCACCAACTCCGGCAACGCCCCTGCCACGGTGAACGGCCTGGCCATCCAGGGGGCCAATGCGTCGAGCTTCTCGCTCGCGCCCGGCCAGCCGACCACACTGGTCGTCCCTGCCGGTGGGACGGCAACGGTCAGCGTCGTCTTCACCCCGACGGCTGCGACCAACTGCCCGTCCGGCACGACCGGCCCCAACGCCTATCTGATCGGTGACAGCCTGCGACAGGCGGCGTTGGTCTACACCACGACCGACCCCGGCTTCCCGGGTGGCAGCGCGACGCTGGGCGGGGTCAACTCCTGCAACTACTCCGGCAACAACGAGCCGGTCCTGGACCAGGTCATGTCAGCCCTGGGCTACACGACCGTCGTCGACGGCCCCAAGACCGACCGGCGGTTCATCGGCCAGGTCGCGAACATCCCCGGAACCGACGAGATCACCGCGCGC